>CAYWNR010000179.1:0-5107 GCA_964459705.1 uncultured Gemmatimonadaceae bacterium
GGCCCGGCGTCCGCGGGTGGCGTGAGTGTCCGCACCGTCCGCACGGCGCCCGTGCTGTTCTCGCCCACGGACCCGCACGTGCTCTACTTCGCGGGGAACACGCTCTGGAAAACGGCGAACGGTGGCCAGACCTGGACCCAGATCAGTCCCGATCTCAGTCGTGAGACGTGGGACATTCCGGGCAGCGTCGCCAGTATCTATCGCGATGACCCGTCCGCCCGTCCGTCGCGGCGTGGCGTCATCTACACGGTCGCCCCGTCTCCGGTGGACGCTGCCACGATCTGGGCGGGCACGGATGACGGGCTGATTCACGTGACGCACGACGGCGGCGCCCACTGGCAGAACGTGACTCCTCCTGTGCTGACGCCGTGGGCGAAGGTGTCGCTCATGGACGCCGGACACAGCGACGCGATGACCGCGTACGCCGCCGTCAACACGCTCCGCCTGGACGACCTGCGACCGTACATCTACCGCACGCACGACGGCGGCAAGACGTGGCAGCGCATCACGAGCGGGATTCCGGATGGCGAGACGATCAACGCCGTGCGTGAAGATCCCCAGCGCCGCGGTCTCCTGTTCGCTGGAAGCGAGCGGGCCACCTACGTCTCGTTCGACGACGGCGACCACTGGCAGTCGCTGCGCCTCAACATGCCCGGGACGTCAGTGCGCGATGTGATCGTCAAGGACAACGATCTCGTGGTGGCCACCCACGGCCGCGGCTTCTGGATTCTGGACGACATCTCGCCGCTTCGGCAGTGGGGACCGTCCGTGACGGCCGCGCTGTCGTACCTCTTTGCCCCGGCTACGGCGACGCGCGTGCGCTGGAACATGAATACCGACACGCCGCTGCCGCCGGACGAGCCGGCCGGAGAGAATCCGCCGGACGGGGCGGTTATCGACTACTGGCTCAAGGGCGACGCGGCGGGGCCGGTGACGTTGGAGATCCTCGACGGCTCCGGCGCGCTGGTGCGGCGGTACGCGAGCACCGATACGGTCGAGGGCATCGACCCGAACCTGAGGGTGCCGACGTACTGGGTACGCCCGCCGCAGGTCGTCGGTACGACCCCCGGCTTGCATCGGTTCGTGTGGGACCTGCACTACGCCGACGTTCCCGGCGGCGGCTCGGGTCTCCCGATTGCCGCGATCGCGCACAACACGGTGCCGCGACCTTCGGGACCGTGGGTCATGCCGGGCGACTACACCGTCCGGCTCACGGTCGGCCAGCAGCGCTCCACACAGCCGTTGCGCGTACGCATGGACCCGCGCGTCACGACGCCGGTAGCCGGACTCCAGCAGCAGTTCGCGCTCTCGAAGGAGATGTACGACGACGTCCTGGAGCTGCGGGGCGCGCTCGAGCAGCTCCGCGGAATCCGGGACCAGGTGAAGGACCGGCAGGGTCAGGCACTCGAGCGAGCACTCCGGGACGCGCTTGCCGCGTTCGACGCAAAGGCGCAGGCGCTCGAGGGCGCGGGTGGGGGATTCGGGCGTGGTGGCTTTGGTGGAGGTGGTGGTGGCAGGGAATCGCTCAACGGCGTCAGCCGCGCGCTGAGTCAGATGATGGGGCGGCTTCAGGCGGCGGACGTCGCGCCGATGGCTCGACTCGTGGACGCGGTAGCAGCGCAGCGCGCGTCGTTCACGAGTGTGCTGGCGCAGTGGAGTGCGTTGCAGGAGACGGATCTCCCGGCGCTCAACCAGCGGCTGCGTCAGGCGAGGCTGCCGGCGATTACCGTGGCGCGCTGAGCCGAATACGATGACGCAACCTGACTCACCGCAGAGCCCGCCGCGTTCTCCACCGCTGATCCAGAACTGGATCAGTCTGGTGGGACTCGTGGTCGTGGCGGCCAGTCTCTTCGCCGTCGTGTTCCTGATGGCCATCGATCTGAGCCGCGGGTTCGGCAATCCGTACCTGGGCATCCTGACCTATTTGGTGGCACCGGGATTCCTGATTGCCGGATTGGTGCTGGTGGCCGTCGGCATGATCGTGGAGCGTGCGAACCGCCGCAAGCGGGCGCCCGGGGAGGTCGCGCGGTATCCTCGGATCGATTTCAACGTCCCGCGGCAGCGGAAGGCGGTCGTGCTCACCGCCGTCGTGGGCGTCGGGTTTCTGCTGGTAACGGCGTTCGGGAGCTACGGGACCTATCACTTCACCGAGTCGGTGACGTTCTGCGGGAAGACGTGCCACACGGTGATGACGCCGGAATACACCGCGTTTCACAACTCGCCGCACGCGCGCGTGGCGTGCGTCCAGTGTCACATTGGTCCGGGAGCGAGCTGGTTCGTGAAATCAAAGCTCTCCGGCACGTATCAGGTCTACGCCACGCTGTTCGGCAAGTACCCCAAGCCGATTCCCACCCCGGTCGCGAATCTGCGGCCCGCTCAGGAAACCTGCGAGCAATGCCATTGGCCTCAGGCCTTCTACGGGAACGCGGAGCGGGTGAACTATCACTACCTTCCCGACTCCGCGAATAGCTCCTGGACCGTTCGGCTGCTCATGAAAGTCGGTGGCGGCGATCCGGCGCGCGGCCCGGTTGGCGGCATTCACTGGCACATGAATATCTCGAGCACGGTGGAGTACGTCGCCACCGATTCGGCGCGGCAGGTCATCCCGTGGGTGCGCATCACGGATGAACACGGCAACTCCACGGTGTATCGATCCAGCACCGATTCCGCCACCGACGCGTTGATCGCGTCCACGCCCCCGCGCAGGATGGATTGCATCGACTGCCACAACCGTCCGAGCCACATCTACAACTCGCCTTCCCGGGCGGTGAACCTCGAGTTGAGCACCGGCCGCTTGAGCACGGCCCTCCCGTGGATCAAGCAGCGGGCGGTCGAGGTGCTGGCGGCCGAGTACGACAGCACGAGCCAGGCGCTCGACTCCATCGACACGACGCTGGCTGCGGAGTACGGAGATCAGCCGGACACGGCGCTGGTGCGGCAGGCCATCGGGGAAGTGCAGACCATCTACCGCAACAACTTCTTCCCGGAGATGAAGACCGATTGGCGGGCGCATCCCGACAACATCGGCCACAGCATCTTCCCCGGCTGCTTCCGGTGCCACGATGGCAAGCACGCGAGCGCGGACGGGACGCTGATCTCCCACACCTGCACGACCTGCCACATCATCATCGGTCAGGGGAGCAGGCCGGAGTCCCGGATGATCAGTCCCGACGGTCTCGAGTTTCAGCATCCGGTGGATATCGGAGGGATGTGGAAGCAGGTCCCGTGCGGCGCGTGCCACACGGGTGGCAACCCGTAGCGGAAGCCGTGACCTCAGCGGGCCGTGTCCCCCTTGCGATCGTCACGCCGAGCCAAGCAAGACTATGGCTTGCCGCAGCAAGCCACATCCGGCTCACCGCCTAGCCGCCTAGAGCCGCCTCCTCTACCTCCCGCGTCGCCACCCCTGGCGCCCGCCGCGCTCGCTGCACCGGAAACTCGCTCAGCGCCTGCGAGCCGTACTCGAGTCCGGAGAGCACACCGAACTCCGAGCCCAACCAGCGATCGAATAGGCCCCACCGCGCGAGCCCCCACCCCTCGGGCTCGAGCAAGGTGAACACCAACCGGCCGAGCGGTTGCGCGGTGCTGACGAAGTAGGTGCCCGCCGGCTGCGCGCGTTGATCGGCGGCATAGTCGCCCGTCACGGTGAGCTGATGGTGGCCCTGGAACTCGCGTTCGGCCCAGTCGAGCTTCTGGATCCGGAACACGTCCACCGTGTCCCGCCACTCGGCATCCAGCCGTTCGACCGCGATGCCGTGCAGCCGAAGCAAGTCGACGATGCCGCTCAGGGAGGCGGGCAGGAAGTAGCCCGCCGGCAACGGACGCGTGGCCTTGGCGGCAAAGCGATCGCGGATGTCGAGGTTCACCGTGCGCGTCGTGCCGGTTCCTTCCATCCGCGGGCGGCCACGCACCGTGTCACCGGTCGAACGCATCACCTCGAGCACCACGGGCTCCGTGCCGCGCGAGGCGGGCTCGTAGTCCACCGCCAGATCGGGCCGGGGAAGCGTGCCGGCGCCTTCCATCGTCGTCACCTGGTCGGCCTCGCGAATCACTTCGCGGATCTCATCGGCGTGCGCCGCGACGTATTCGAGCACCTCGACGACGAAGTCGTGCGTGACCGTGACGCGCGTCTTGAAGTCCGCGTGCGAGTACGCTTCGCTCAGCACGGCCATTCGGCCGCGAAGCCCAACGTAGTTGACCCCGTACCAGCCAAGGGGCGCGTAGGTCTCCCAGGCCGTGGGTTGCGTTCGGTTGTCCACGTTGCCGTAGTCGAAGATCGGCTCGTGATACCGCTGGTCCACCGTCCGGCGCACGGCTGGGAGCAGCCGGTCGCGCACGTAGGTGGTCGGTCCTTCAGGGCCGTTGGGATCGAGCGGCGGTGCGTAGGTGAGCAGGTAGCCGTGCAGCGTCCCGTCCGTGGTATGCAGGTCCATCATCAAGGCTGGGTCCCACGTGTCGTAGACCTGCTTCACCGATGCGCGTGTTTCCGGCGCCTCGGCCTTGAGGTAGTCACGGTTCAGATCGAGGTTCTGGCCGTTGGGACGGAGCCCAACCCGCTCGGGACCGTTCTGGCCGGGGCGGTTCCGCGCCACCGGCCCCATCGCGTCGTTCCCGTCGGGATTGTACACGGGTGCCACGAGCAACACGAGCGAGTCGAGCAGCGTCCGTCGCGGGCCGGCGATCTCGCGCAACAAGGCCTGCACCGCCTCTTTCCCCTCGACCTCGCCGGCGTGGATGTTCGCCTGCACGTAGACCACCAGCTTGCCCGACCGCGCCGCCTCCGCGGGCGACGTGACCCGCGGGCTCGAGACGATCACGAGATAGAGCGGCTTCCCCGTCGTGCTCGTCCCCATGGACGTGATCGTCATGGGCGCGCCCGAGGCCTCGAGAGTGTCGAGAAACGCGCCCACCTGGGCGGTCGTGGCGGTTTCCCGGTAGTCGCTCCGCTCGGCGACGGTGCGTGGCAGCGGCCGTCGCTGAGCGGCAGCGGGAGCGGCCCCGGCGGCCAGGAGCGTGACGAAGATGAATGGAACGGGGGGATGACGGGGAAGATTCACCGGAACCTCGGTGGCTGTAAGTCGGATGGCGCGTGGCTGCCGTAAAGTACGCG
>CAYWNR010000179.1:5207-7268 GCA_964459705.1 uncultured Gemmatimonadaceae bacterium
GCCATGCCGACCAGGACCACGAGCGCCAGTCGGTGTAGAGCAGCCGGGAGCGGTCGAGAATCTTCAACGAGGCACATCGTGCGCCGGCATCGAGCGTCTCCCATCGCGCGCGCAGCACGGGGACGGCGTCGGTGCTCAGGCGGCCCAGATATGCCGCGTCCAGCTCCAACTCCGAGGTGGCGCGACCGATGTTCGTGCGGGCAATGACGGCGTCGGGATTGACCACGTTGAGCCCCGCCAGCACGAGAAACCCCGCGGCCACCGCGCCGCTCGGGAAGTGTTCCAGGCGACCGCGGAACTCCGTCACGACGAGCCACGCGAATACCGCTCCCAACCACACCATGAACGCGGTGGCGTAGAACCGGTCTTCCGTGAGGCCGTAGTTCGCCACGTAGAGCCGCATGCGCGCGAGGGCGGAGACCATCACCAATCCCACCAGGACCGCAATGGTCGGCGCGAGGGCGCGGAAGTTCTGCACCGAGACGCGGACGCTGCGATCCACCAGTCGTTGCGTGACAAGGAGGAGGGGCAACGCGAGCCCGGAGACGAGCACGAGCTCGAAAAACCCGCGTCGCGCGAACTGCGCGTAGGTAAGGCCGGTGAGACGGACGATCGCCTCGCCGCCGAAGAGGTAGCGTGCCTGCACACCAATGAAGATCGCGAGCAGGAGGGTGAGCGCGCCCAATGGGATTCCGAGCTCGATGGCGTTGAGGGTATACCGCGTGGTGGCCGAGCTATCTGTCGGCGGGCTCGGCGCGACGCGAAGGCGGCGTAGCCAGCCGGTAGCCAGCCACGCGGTGGCGCCGAGCACGGCACAATGCGTGAAGATCGATGCGAAGTCCCAGTGGAACAGGCGCTGGACCAGGGCGTCCATGGTTGGGTCGGCGGCGGCGAGCAACGCCCCGAAGATCAGGACGACGGGGATGGCGAGTACCACCCCGGTGGTGATGGCGGGCGCGCGGCTGGATCGCCGAGTGGCGTCGAGCCAGCGCCCGTCACCCAGGGCCTGCACGGGTCCGATGGTCACGTCGCGCGCGACATCGGCCAGTCCGCGCCCGTACTCGGTGATATCCGCGGAGCGGAGCGTGCCGCGCAGGTGCACGGCGATGGTGACGGCAGCGGCGGCCACCGCCACCAGATCCCAGGATTGAAGGAAGGGCGACGCGCGCCAGGCGAGGGAGCCGGCGAAGAAGCACGCGGTGCCGAGCAGGACGGGCAGGGTCCCGGCGGGCCGGCCCGCGCGGCGATGCAGGAACCAGCCGACCCCCGCAAGCGCGCCGACCCACAGCGCGATGTTGAGGCCGACCTCGGCCCGATAGAACAGCAGGTCGCCGAGCACACCGAAGCCGGCGCCGAGAATGAGCGTGGTGATCGCCAGTTGAACGGGACGGGTGGTGCCGACTTCGGTGGCGTCGTCCATCCTGACTCCAGTCATTGCTTCGGGCATGGGCATAAAGTACTTTGCGTCACAAAGTTAATACGATGGGCGGGACGGGGCAAGAAGTTCGTGGCGGACCTGCCGGCAGCGCCGGACGTTCCGGAGTGAAACCGCTACTGCACGTCCGACGTAAGGGCACCAGCCTGTCGCGCGGAGGCCACCGTGGGTCTGATGGAGATGATCGTGATCGTCGTGCTCCTCAGCACGGTGTCGTCGATCGCCAAGTCGGCGTTTGGGCACCGGGCCCGGCGCATGGCCACGGTGGATGGCGACGCCCTCAAGCGTATCGAGGCGGGGATGGCCGAACTCCGGGACGAGATCACGGCGGTGCGGGGCGACGTGACGGAGCTGTATGAGCGCGTGGATTTCGCCGAGCGTATGCTGGCGCAGCAGCGGGAAGGCCTGTGGGAGGCGGGGCGCCTGGGAAGACCCTCCGACGGTGAGCACCGCAATCTGCCTGCCTAGGGCCGCTCGGCTCTCGTCGTGATCAGGCGACGGTGAAAACGATCATCACCGTTCGGTAGCGACAGGAGCGACAGGACGAGCAAGGCGGGCAGGACGCTGGTGGTACGCACAGAGTGGATCGCGTACGCCTCGGTCCGCCGGGTCCGCCGGGTCCGCCG
>CAYWNR010000180.1:0-7259 GCA_964459705.1 uncultured Gemmatimonadaceae bacterium
CCTCGCTTCGGGGAAGCCGTTGCGGGTGGTCGTGCTCGACACCGAGGTGTATTCGAACACCGGCGGTCAGGCCTGCACGAGCGGGTTCACCGGCCAGGTGAGCGACATGGCGGCCTGGGGTAAGGCGCAGCATGGCAAGACGGAGACCCGCAAGGAGCTGTCGCTCCTCGCGATGGCGCATCGCAACGTCTTCGTGGTGCAGTCCTCACAGGCGGCGTCGGCGCACCTGTTGAGCGGCGTCCTCCGCGGATTACAGTCACGGTATCCCGCGGTCTTCTCGCTCAACTGCCCGTGCCCGCCCGAGCATGGCCTGGGAGACGACGCGGCCACCAAGGCCGCCAAGCTCGCGCTGGAGGCCCGGGCGTTCCCGCTGCTCGTGTACGATCCTGCGGAGGGCCATGCCCTGGCCGATCGTCTGAGCCTCGACGGAAACCCGTCGGTGGACGATGTGTGGCCAACCTACGATCTGCGGTACACGGATCCGGACGGGAACGAGCAAGTGCTCACCCTGCCGGTGACGATCGCGGACTGGGCGGCGACGGAAGCGCGCTTCAAGAAGCACTTCCGGGTGCTTCCCCACGACGTCGATACGGACGGCCTGATGCCATTCGACGAGTACATGGCGGCCGCGGAAGAAGACCGAAGCGGCAAGACCCCGTTCATCTACACGTTGAGCGGAGACGGCCATCTGGATCGGCTCTCGGTCTCGCACGAAATCGTCGACCTCGCGGCCGATCGCCTGGAGCTGTGGCACCAGCTCAAGGAAATGGCCGGACTCGAGGTGCCCGACTCCGTACGCGCCGGTCTTGCCGGTGACATGGAGGGCGAGTTCGCCAAGCGCGCCGACGACTTGAAGGCCGAGTACGAGCGCACACTGGCGGACCTGCGGACCCGCTACCCGGCCGCGATCGCGCACCGGATGGCGCAGGGACTGATTCGCGCCACCGGCAACGGCCAGGAGCGCATCATCGATCTCCTGGAGCGCGTGAAGGGCATGCGGACGCTACAGCCGCTGGAGAAGGTCGATCTGGGCGGCGGGAATGGCGGTGGTGGTGGGGCGGCGGCCACAGCGGCGGCCCCAGCGGTCGAGGCGACTCCGGCTGCCGCGCCCGTCGAGGCCGCGACCGCTGTCGAGGAAGAAGAGGAAGAAGGCCTCGGTCTGGAACCGTACATCCAGTCCGAGCTCTGCACGGCCTGCAACGAGTGCACGAACCTCAACAAGCGCATGTTCGCCTACAACGACAAGAAGCAGGCATACATCAAAGACCCCAAGGCCGGCACGTTCCGCGAGCTGGTGATGGCGGCGGAGAAGTGCCCCGTCGCGATCATCCACCCGGGAAGCCCGCTCAATCCGAAGGAGAAGGACATCGAGAAGTGGATGAAGCGGGCGGAGCGGTTCAGCTGACCGGCGGGAGCGTTGCGAAGGACGGGAATGACGGGATGAGGGGATTGGGCGAAGCGGGAGGCCCCAGCGGTGTTCGATAGATTGACGTTCCGCCACGGCGTGCATCCGCCGGAGCTCAAGCAGCTCACGGCCAATGTGCGGGTCCGGCGCGTGCCGTTCCCAAAAGAAGTCGTGCTTCCATTGAGCCAGCATACCGGCAAGCCGGCCAAGCCCATCGTACGCACGGGCGACCGCGTCGAGCGTGGCGATCTGATCGCCGAGCCCGACGGGTGGGTCTCTTCGCCGATTCATGCGTCCGCTAGCGGGACCGTGAAGGACATCGGTCTCGCGCCGCATCCCGACGGAACGTTCAAGACGGCCATTACCATTGCGGTCGAGCCGTTCTCCGGCCAGATCCCGCGACCCCGGCAGGTGCCGGACTGGCGCACCCTGGACAAGAAGGGACTGCTCGAGGCGGTACGGCACGCGGGCGTCGTTGGACTTGGCGGCGCGGCGTTCCCAACGCACGTCAAGTTGTCGCCGCCGCCGGACAAGCCCATCGAATCGATCCTGGTGAACGGCTGCGAATGCGAGCCGTACCTCACCACCGACCACCGCACGATGGCGGAGTATCCCGAACGGGTGCACCTCGGCATCCGGATCATGATGAAGGTGCTGGGGGTCTCGCGGACCGTGATCGGGGTCGAGCGCAACAAGCCCGACGCCATCGAGGCGCTCGAGCGTACCCGGCCGAGTGACCTCGACGTCACCGTGCTGCCGCTCACGGTCAAATACCCGCAGGGCGCCGAGAAGATGCTGATCGAGGCGGTTACGGGCCGGGAGGTTCCCTCGGGCAAGCTCCCGCTCGACGTCGGCGTGGTGGTTCAGAACGCGGCGTCGGTGGGCACGATCGCCGAAGTATTCGAGACCGGGCTGCCCCTGGTCGAGCGCATCGTGACGGTGACGGGCCTCGGCGTGCGGCGACCCGCGAACCTCATCGTCCCGGTGGGCACCCGGCTGCGCTACCTGCTCGAGGCGTGCGGTGGGATGACCGACGATGCCCGCGAAATCGTTTTCGGCGGCCCCATGATGGGTGCCGCGCAGGCCAATCTCGACACGCCTCTCACCAAGGGCACGACCGGCGTGATCGTGCTCGCCGAGCGCGAGGTGAAGGAACAGGCGTCGTATCCGTGCATCCGTTGCGGCCACTGTCTCGACGCGTGCCCGGTGTTCCTCAATCCGCAGCAGCTTGGCAAGCTCGCCGCCGCCGGGCGGTACGACGAGATGGCCGCCGAGTACCACCTGAACGACTGCATGCTCTGCGGGTGTTGCTCGTACGTCTGTCCGTCGAACATCCCGCTCTCGCAGCAGTTCGCCGCCGCCAGGGTCGCGTTGCGTCAGCGGAAACCCGCCGCATGACCGGTTCCCGCTACCTCGTCACCGCGTCGCCGCACCTCCGGTCGCGCGACGCGACGCCGCGCATCATGTGGACGGTCGTGGCGAGCTTGGTGCCCGTGCTCGCCGTGGCGGTCGCCTACTTCGGCCCGAGCGCGCTGCTGGTGACGGCCGCGAGCCTGCTGGGTGCCGTCCTGACCGAACGGATCCTCGGCAAACCGGGCACGCTACGCGACGGTTCCGGGGTCATCACGGGACTCCTGCTCGGTTTGTGCCTGCCCGCGGGGATCCCGCTCTGGATGGCGTTCCTCGGTGGCGTGGTGAGTATCGGCTTCGGCAAGTTGATGTTCGGCGGGCTGGGGCAGAACGTGTTCAACCCGGCGCTTTTCGGCCGCGCGTTCCTGCAGGCGGCGTTCCCCGTAGCCTTGACCACGTGGCCCGCCATCAAGGGCGTCTCCTGGTGGTCGCTCCGCGGTGACAACTTCGCGCTGCCGTTCATGAGCGCCAAGGTCGACGCGGTGACCACGGCCACGCCGCTGGGACTGATGAAGTTCGAGCATGTCTCGACACGCGTTACCGACCTGGCGTTCGGGAGCACGGCGGGCTCGCTGGGGGAAACGGCGGCCGTCGTGATCTTCATCTGCGGTGGATACCTGGCGCTCAAGAACTACCTGAACTGGCGCATTCCGGCCAGCATCTTCCTGACCGTGGCCGTGTTCGCGGGCATCCTTCACGTCATCAACCCCGACCGATTCGCGAGCGCGCAGTTCATGCTGCTATCCGGGGGGCTCATGCTTGGAGCCGTGTACATGGCCACCGACCTGGTGACCTCGCCGGTCACGAACCGCGGAGCCTGGATCTTCGGTGCCGGGATCGGTCTGTTGGTGGTGTTGATCCGGGTGTGGGGCGGCCTTGCCGAAGGGGTCATGTACGCGATTCTGATCATGAACGCCCTCGTCCCGTTCATCAATCGGGCAACGCAGCCGCGCGTGTTCGGCACGGCGACGCCCGCGGCGAAGACCTCATGACCGTCCCGTCCGCCACCCCGCCCGCCCGTCAATCGACCCCGCAGCGGCTGATCTTCACGCTGGGCGGGTTCGGGGCCCTGGCGGGGTTGCTGATCGTCGTGGCGTTCACGGTGACGCAGCCGCGGATCCGCGCGAACAAAGCGGCGGCGTTGGCCGCCGCCATCGACGAAGTCCTCGGCGCGCCGGATCGCTACGACACGCTTTACGTGTTGGACAACGCGCTTTCCACGACGCTGCCGGAGGGGACGACCGCGGACCAGGCGGACGCGGTCTACTACGGTTATCACGGCACGACCCCCATCGGCTTCGCGGTGATCGCGGATGGCCCCGGGTTCCAGGACCGCATCCGTCTCATCTTCGGCTACGAGCCTTCCACCAAGCGCATGCTCGGTATGAAGGTCCTCGAGTCCAAGGAGACCCCGGGGCTCGGTGACAAGATCGTGAAGGACACGGCGTTCATTTCGCAGTTCGCGCGCGTCGAGGGACCGGTGGTGGGCGTGAAGGCGGGCCAGGGTAAGGGGAATCCCAACGAGATCGTCATGATCACGGGCGCCACCATCTCCTCACGGTCCCTCATCAAGGCGATCAATGCCACGCTGGAACGCGTTGGCCCGCTACTCGCGACCTACGCGGGAGAACACAGTCAATGAGGAAGCCTACGCCTCCTTCACAGGAGCTGATCAAGGGGATCTGGCGGGAAAACCCGGTCCTCGTTCAGCTGCTGGGTCTCTGTCCCACGCTCGCCGTCACGAACACGGTGAAGAACAGCCTCGCGATGAGCGCCGCCACGACCTTCGTGCTGATCGGTTCGAGCCTACTCGTCTCGAGCATCAAGAAGCTGGTGCCGACTGAGGTGCGGATCTCGACCTACATCCTCATCATCGCGACGTTCGTCACCATTGCGGATATGGTGCTTGAAGCCACCGTCCCGGACGTGCACAAGGAGCTGGGCGCGTTCGTGGCATTGATCGTCGTCAACTGCATCATCCTCGGTCGCCAGGAGGCCTTTGCCTCGAAGAACTCCGTCGGCCGCTCGCTGCTCGACGCGGTCGGGATGAGCATCGGCTTCACCGCGGCGCTCACCGTGATGGGTACCGTCCGCGAGCTGCTGGGCGCCGGCACGTTCTTGGGCCACAGCGTGTTCGGTCCCCATTACGAGCCTTGGGTCATCATGGTGCTGCCGCCGGGCGGGTTCTTCACACTGGGCTGCCTGCTGCTGGTGTTCAGCTGGGTGAAACGCCGCAGTGCCGCGCGGGCGACAACCACCGCGGCACCGGTCGCGGCGCGAGAGGCGGCGTAACATGGGCAATCTGATCTGGATCTTCGTATCCGCCGCGCTGGTGAGCAACTTCACGCTGGCGCTATTCCTCGGGCTCTGCCCGTTCCTGGGGGTGTCCGGCAAGGTCGAGACGGGCCTCCGGATGGGCGCCGCCAACATCTTCGTCATGGTTCTGACGGCGCTGTCCGTGTGGGTGCTCAACACCTTCATCCTGACCGCCGCCCCGTATCTGCGCATCATCGCGTTCATCATCGTCATCGCGTCGCTCGTGCAGATCGTCGAGATGGCCATCAAGAAGTTGAGCCCCGCGCTGTTCCGCGCGCTCGGGATCTATCTCCCGCTCATCACGACGAACTGCGCCATTCTGGGGCTCGCCATCTTCCAGACGAACCGAGGCTACGGGTTGCTCGAAGGCTTGGCGTTTGCACTGGGTGGCGGAGTGGGACTGACCATCGCGCTGGTGCTCATGGCCTCCATTCGCGAGACCCTGGAACTGGCGGATGTGCCCGATTTCGCCCAGAACATGGGGCTGGTCCTCATTCTGGCCGGCGCACTTTCGCTGGCGTTCATGGGCTTCGCCGGCCTGTTTAGCGCCGCATGATACACGCCCTGATTGCCGTTGGCGCGGGCGCCGTGCTCTTCGTCGTGTACGGCCTTTCGCAGCGGGGCCGCAAGCGGCCCACCTGTCATGGGTGCGCCTGTCACGGGGCGATCTGCGAGCGCACCGGTGAGCCCCGACATCTCGAGATGGTGGAGTCCAACGATGGCCCGTCCTGATCAACATCCTGGCGACATTCCCTCGCGCCGGCAGTTCGTCGCCCTCGGCGTTGGCGCGTTGGTGGTGGCGGCGGTTCCTTTCGCTCGCCGCCGCCGGCTTCTCGCGCAGCGCACGATCCCCGTCATGGGGACGCTCGCCGACTTCGCGGTCGTCCACCCCAATCGGCAGTACGCCCAGGCGGCCATCGATGCCGCGGCCGAGCGTCTCCGCCAGATGGAACGGGTGATGACCCATTTCAGCTCGACGTCCGACGTGGGTCGCGCGAACTCGGCTGCCGGGAACGAAGCGGTGCTGGTCACGTCGGAGACGGCCGGCGTGCTACGCGCCGCGCTCGCGTGGGCGGACACCACGGAGGGCGCGTTCGATCCCTGCCTCGGCACGGCCATCGATCTATGGGACGTCGGCCATCGACACGTTCCGCCTGACGCCGCCGCGGTCCGCCGCCTTGCCGGCCGCCAACTGTATCGCGCGCTCGACGTGGACCGGTGGAGCGGGCATCCGGCCGCCTGGCTCACGAATCGGGACGCGCGCATCGACTTGGGCGGGATTGCCAAAGGATTCGGCGTCGATCAGGCGGTGGCCACGCTCCGCGACTGGGGCATCCGCGACGCGCTCGTCAACCTGGGTGGCGACCTCTACGCGATGGGACATTCGGAAGACGGGAACACGTGGCGGGTCGGCGTCCGGTCGCCCGATCGGGCGGACGAGCTCATCGCCATGCTCGATATCGAAGACGCGGCCATCGCCACGTCCGGCGACTATCTCCAGTACTTCGAGTATCACGGCCGCCGCTATCACCACCTGCTGGATCCCGCCACCGGCGCGCCGCGCGTGGCGGCGATGCGGAGCATCACCATCCAGGCCAGCGACTGCACCACGGCCGATGTCGCGGCGACGGCGTGTTTCGGCCGCGAGGCCGCGGCCGCGCGCGGGTGGCTCGAGCCGGCCGGGGCCCGTATCGTTCATTCCGTATAGCGGTCGGCGCGCACGCGTCTAAGGAGGCGGTGTCGATCAGCGGCGCCGCCCCTTGTGTGTTGGGCAGTCTGAGCTTTCCGGATCCATAGGGAGAAGCAGATGGAGAGAACGCTGCAGCATCGTTCCGTGCTCGTGACCGGCGGGACCGGCGCACTTGGTACGGCGGTCGTGCGGGCATTCGCGAACGCTGGAGCGCACGTCACCGTCTCTTGGGTCGTCGAGCGTGAGCGCGACGCGCTACGCGAGGAGTTGGGCACCTCGGCCAAGAACGTGCAGCTGGAACAGGCGGACGTGACGGATCCGGATGCGGTAGCCGCGCTCTGTGCTGCGGCCGCCAAGCCCACCGGCCGGTTGGACGTGCTGGTGCAGCTCGTGGGCGGGTTCGCCTTTGCGCCCATCGACGAGACCGATCCCAAGACG
>CAYWNR010000181.1:0-2233 GCA_964459705.1 uncultured Gemmatimonadaceae bacterium
GCGCCGAGGCGGTTCATGAAGGCGGCCATCTGCTCACGGGTGACGTTGTCCTTGGGGCAGTAGTTGCCGCCACCACAGCCGGTGGTGACACCCGCGTTGGCGATGGCCTGGATGTCGTTGTAGAAGGGATTCGAGGTGGGCACGTCGCTGAAGCCGCTGACGACGCCCAGGACCAGGGCTGGTGCAAGAGCCAGGATCCCAATGACGCCGATGACGAGGGCGAAACGGCGACCGACGCCAAAGCGCTGAAGTCGTGCCGGGTGGGGTTCGCGACCCGCGTCGACGCGCAGGTGCTCAATCTCATGCTGCTGCTCCGTGAGCTGGGCGCGCAGCTCGTCCAGGGACGCTTGGGGCTCGGTCACGCGGGAACCTCCTGCTCGGACCACCGCAAGGATCACGGGTGGCGTCTCGGCATTATGTGACCATGGCGGCCACGTGGAGCGCGTGCATTCGTCACCGGGGCGATGGGAAATCCGTCGTCCCGGACCATCGCCGCGCCGGGCAGAGCGTCACCCGAAGGCGGGAAGCTCCACCACCCGGGGCCGATGATGGGGCGTGGGCTCCAGCGGGCGGACGGCCCGTGCGAACATGGGCTCGATGCTTTCATGGGCTCGCGTCGCTCGGATCGTGATCGCGCTCGCGTTCCTGCTGACCTCCGCGATCGCAGCCTGCGCTCTCGCTGATCTGCTGGTGGTCATCTGGACGAACGTCCAGTCCGGCGGCACGGTGCTGGGACCCGTTCTCACGGCTATGACGCTCGGCGGGGCGCTGCTGACCCTGGCCGCCGTTGTGCTCACCTCACATCGCCGGGCGAGCTGGTCTGGCGCGCGCCCCTGGCTAATCGCGGGCATCGGGACCCTGGTGCTCACGAGGGTCGTGGTCATCGCGACGATCCATCCACCCTTGATCTCCGACTGGCTCCACTACCACGACATGGCGGTGGCAATCAGTCGCGGTGGCCCATGGTTCGCCGCACGACCGAGTGGGCTGCCCCTGCTGCTCGCGCCCCTGTATCTCGCGTTCGGGGCGCACCCGATCATCGGCGAGATCCTCAGCCTGCTCGCCGCGACTGGCGCGGGACTTGCGATCTTCGCCCTGGGGCGCGCGGGCGGAAGGAACCGAACCGGAGGGGTGGCGCTCTGCCTCTATGCGGTTGCTCCGGCGCAGATCCTCATGACCAGCGTGCTCGGCACGGAAATCATCTATGGCGCTCTTCTGGTGGCCGCGACCTGGGCAACCCTGAGATTCGTGAGCTGGAAGGGTGCATCGACAGGTGGCCTGCTGCTGGGCATGTCGCAGTACGTGCGCTCGACAAGCCTCGTCCTGCTCCCCGTCCTGCTTGCCGCGGCCTGGATGCTGGGGCGACCGACCCCAGGCTCGCGACGCAGCCACCTTGACGGCCTAGGCCGCGTCACCATCATGGCAATCGCATTTCTCGTGATCCTGCTCCCGGTCGCGGCGTGGAACACACAGCTCCTGGGCTGGCCGTCGGTGTCGACTTCAAGCTTCCAGAACTGGGAGCTTCTGCTGGGCACCAACCAGGTATACGACGGCCGCTTCAACGCCGCGGACGTGGCACTGGTCGGCGGGACGCCGGGCACGGCTGAGGCGGAGGCCATTGCCGGCCAGTTGGCGTGGGAACGGATCCGAGACGATCCGCTCGGGACGGCCGGGCTCTTCGCGCGGAAGTTTCCGCAGGCGTGGGCGGACGAGCACTACGGGGCTCGGTGGGCGCTGTACGAGTCCCCGGGCAGCAACCCCGTGGTCGTCCAAGCAGCCGTTCTTCTGAGCCAGGCATGGCTCGCTGTCCTGGCGGTTCTGGCGGCCATCGGATTCTGGTCGGCACGACGCCGACCCGCTCCCGCGATGACGGCCACCGCCGCGCTGCTCCTCGTGTACGCAATCGCACTCATGCCCCTTGAGGCGAACCCGCGCTACCACGCGCCCATGGTCCCGCTCCTGTGCATCCCGGCTGCATTCGGGGCGGTGATGCTTGGTGCCTGGTGGTCCGCGAGTCGACGCGGGACCTGAGCGCCGCCGACGGATGGCCGCCGCCCTACCCGAATGCGCGGTGCAGGAAGGCTGCCATCTGGCCAAGCGAAATGGTCACCGTCGGGTAGTACGTGCGTCGACCGCGACCCAATTTGCCATCCTCCCTGCGGCACCGACGCATCTACCCCGTGCCGGGTCTCATCCCTGTGATCCGAGGTTTCGCAAGAAGCTCCCGTGTGCC
>CAYWNR010000181.1:2333-7195 GCA_964459705.1 uncultured Gemmatimonadaceae bacterium
GCGCGTCAACCCGGTATGAGCCGATGGCGATCACATCCGGCTTGGACCGCTGCGTTTCGAGGTCGCTCTCCGTGAGCACGTATGCTCCCACCATGCGCCGCCCTTCGCGCAGGTACAGCTGTCTCGGCCAAGCTCCGTTATCGGCGAACTCATCCTTGCACAGGCCGTAGCCGGCGAGCTGGGACCGGATCCCGGACGGCACAGTCGGATCGTTGCGTAGGAAGTAGAGCAGGCCCTGGTCCCACGCGGCATGCTCCGCGGAGATGGCGGCGCGGGTCGCCTGAGTGCCATCGGGCCATCCCCAGTTCGCGCCCGTGAGCGCAAGCGACACCGGTCCGCTGCCATTCACGTCGTACTTGCCGTTGACGAGTGGCGACACGGTGAGGATCCACGACAGCGTCGGAACCTGCCCGGTGCTCGCCTCCCGCGACGCAATGTAGGCCGCGACGATCGCGTACCGGGTCGCGTCGTACCCGGAGGGCATGGCGAACGGCACCTGGTTGCCCGCGATCGACGTGAAGCAGAGCCGGTAGTTCGAATCCTGGATGCGGTCGTCCGCCGAGCCCACAGGCCCCGGGGCCGGGATGGAGTACGGCAGCGCCGCACCGGCCGGAACCGTCATGACGAGCTGCGAGGGCCGAACCCCTGCGAGGGCCTCACCGTACTCGCTCGTTGCCTCTCGCCCCACACGGTAACTGCCCCCGGCACCCGCCAGAAGGTCACCTTCGTAGCTCGCGTCGATGAACACCGACGCAGCGAACAGCATTCCGCTGGTCGTGGTGATCGACGTGATCTGCTTTCCCTGCTTGGCAACACCGCCGCTGGCCAGAGTCTGATTGAGGTAGACCGTGACGCCGGATGAGCTCAGCATCGCGTTGAAGACCGCCTCCGCCACGTGCGGTTCGAAGTGATAGCGCCCGTAGAGTGAGCCTTCGGCCGCCTGAACGCGGTCGAAGAACTCCCTCGTGTATCCGCCAAGCGTTCCAGAGTCGCCGATGTCGCTGAAGCCCAGCCCGCTGCTCATCATGCCGCCAACGTGCGGGCTGGGCTCGATCAGCCCGACTCGCGCTCCGGCCCGCGCGGCGGTCACCGCTGCGAGGACGCCACTTGGCGTCCCCGCGTAGACGGCCACGTCGGTGACAACGACTGTGCCGGGAAGCCGCGGAAGCGGGGTGTGCCTGGCCGCCACTCCGGCGGGCGCCAGCACCATCGTGAGCACCGCGATAGCGCAGACCGCAAGGGCTCCCCCGCGGCCACGGAGGTGAACCGTTGGCATGTCAGTTCCCCTGGGACGCCGTGTGAGCGGCCCCCTTCCCCCCTCCGATCGGAGCCGGTGCAGCAGGAGCGGCCGTCCCGGACGCTCGCACGGCCCAGGTGCCCGCCCCTTCGACAAAGCCATCGCCGCTGGCGTCGTGGAGGTAAACGACAATGCCTAGGGTAGAGGAGAGTCCCTGGAAGCCCGACGTGATCGAATAGAAGCCATCGAGCCTGTCGGTCTCGCTCGAGTACGTGACGAACACGCAGAGGTTGCCGGGTGACGCCGCCGGCGCCGCAGCATTGCCGGAGCACCCCGTGGGCACCGGATCACCGCGATTGATGAGGTGGACGGCGGGAGCCGAAGCGAGGGGAATCGGGAAGCCGATGTCATCCTCGCCGGTCACATCGGAACCTGGAGCCCCAGTGTCCACGAAGGAGAAGGTGCCCGCCACCTGCGTACCGGCCGGAAGGGTCGATCCGTAGCGCACGAACGCCTTTGAGTCCAGAC
The DNA here is from genome assembly GCA_964459705.1 of uncultured Gemmatimonadaceae bacterium. Classification (GTDB taxonomy): domain Bacteria; phylum Gemmatimonadota; class Gemmatimonadetes; order Gemmatimonadales; family GWC2-71-9; genus JAOTWJ01. The sequence continues at coordinate 4,099 of CAYWNR010000181.1, forward strand.
CGTCGAGCTTGTCGGCGTTCACCACGGGGACTTTCCCCGGCGACAGCGCCCCGAGTCGGTTGAGAAACGCCGCCATCTGCTCGCGGGTCACCGGGTCCTCCGGACAGTAGTTGCCGTTTCCGCAGCCGGTCGTGACCCCGGCGTCCGCGATGGCAGCGATGTCGTCGTGGAACACATTGCTGTCCGGGACATCTGCGAACTGGTGGTTGGCGAGCACGAGCACCGGCATTATTACCAGCGCGCCGATGAGCGACACCAGCAGGGCCAAGCGCAGCGGGCGCCAAATGCGCCGCTGTGCCGGCCGGAGCTGTGCGTCCCGCAGACGGGCCACCTGACGGCTCAGATCGTCAACCTCCGCGCGCAGCGCCTCGACGGACGGATCGGCCTCGTGGGCCATGGTGCTCCTCCCCCACTTCAGCTCTGCAGCGCCGTGCGCGGCACCCGCGGGGCAGCGGGGACAACCCGGCTGCTAGAAGGTCTGCTGTCGCCTTCATCCCCGATCGCGGGCACTACAAATGTGCCCCTGCCCGAGCGTAGTCTAGGAGCCCTGCCGTCCGCGACCATGTGCAATTTGGACCGCTTGCCGGTTCCAAATGGCCTGCGGGTACCACACTACGCGGGGCTCGGCAGCTCCACAATCCGGGCCTCGACAATCGCCTCGATCGCGCCCACGCGCTCGAGCGCGGCCGGCGGCACCGGGTCGTCAACGCTCACGAACATCACCGCCTCACCGGCCGCGGATAGGCGTGAGAGCTCAAGCGACGAGATGTTGACGCCGCCATCGGCGAGCAGCGTTCCGACGGCGCCGACCACACCGGGACGGTCGTGGTGACGGGTGAAGATGATCGTGCCGGTCAGCTCGGCATCGATCTCGAAGCCGTCTAGGCTCACGAGGTGCGGACGTCCGTGCGCGGTCGAACCGGCGAGGCGCAGCGCGACCCCGGCACCGGCCCCGCCGTCTGTCCCGCTGCCGGAGACGGTCAGCACTAGGAGTGAGGCCCACGGCTCGGAGGCGTCGGTCCTGGTCTCGCTCACGGTCAGTCCCCGTTCGCGCGCCACGAGATCGGCGTTCACCGCGTTGACCCGCTGGTCGGTCACGACCTCCAGGATGCCCGCGAGCGCGGCCGTCCGCAGCGGCGACCCATCCCAGGCGGAGATCTCGCCGGCGTAGGTGAGGTCAATGGCCCCGATCGGGGCGTCGGTCAGCTGCCGGGCGAGCATGGCCAGCCGGCGGGCCAGCTCGACGTACGGACGCAGCCGGGGTGCCACGTCGGCGGCAACCGCCGGAGCGTTCACCGCGTATGGCGGGGTGATACCTCCCAGAGCCATCACCACCTGCTCCGCCATCTCGTGGCCGACCCGGGCCTGCGCCTCCCGTGTCGACGCACCGATGTGCGGCGTGAAGAGCGTGTTCGCCGCGCTGCGCAGCGGGTCGTCGGACGCCATCGGCTCGGAGGCGTAGACGTCCAGGGCCGCCCCGGCCACCTGCCCGGATTCGAGGGCAGCGGCCAGGGCCGGCTCGTCGTAGATGCCGCCGCGGGCAACGTTGAGGCAGTACACCCCACGCTTCATTGCATCCAGCTGCGCCCGGCCGATCATTCCGCGCGTCTGCGAAGTGAGCGGGGTGTGGACGGTGATGACCTCGGCCCGCTGGAGCAGCTCCGTGAGCCCCACCAGACGCGCCCCGACCTCCGAGGCCTGCTCCGCGGTCAGGTACGGGTCGTAGGCGAGCACCTTCATCTCGAAGGCGAGCCCCCGGCGGCAGACCTGCTTGCCGATCTTCCCCAGGCCGATGATCCCCAGCACCTTGCCGCGCAGCTCGGAACCCAGAAACTTGCCGCGCTCCCACTCGCCGCGCCGAACCGATGCGTCCGCGGACGGAATCCTGCGCAGGAGGCCCAGCATGAGGGCCATGGTGTGCTCGGCCGCGGCGATGGTGTTCCCGGTCGGCGCGTTGACGACCATCACCCCGGCGCGGGTGGCGGCCTCGAGGTCGATCTTGTCGGTGCCGATGGACGCCACCCCGATGACGCTCAGGCGGGGAGCGGCGGCGCGCAGCACCTCCGCGTCGACTCGCGTCTGCGAGCGGACGACGAGCGCGTCGTACCCGCCGCCCTCCGCGAGGAGCTGCAGGAGCTCCTCGCGGGGCATGCGAAGGCGGACATCGGTGTCGTGCGCAGCGGTCAGGACGTCAATGCCGGCCTGCGCGACCGGCTCGACGACCAGGATGCGGGCCATGGGAGGGTGAGTCTAGCTTCCGCCCGGCGACGACGCAGCGCGTCAACAAATCTCCGTCAGGCACACGTTCCGCCGAATACCTGCTGGCTCCACGACCGACGGCCGGTCTGACCCTCGGGCCTACGGTCGCGAGTGATCTCCGCTCCACCCAGGACCCGGTTGGTCCGCGCCCCCAAATCGAACAGCAGGGCGGTCACGGCCCACTCGCGACTCCACAGAGGAGGGTGGTGCGGTTGCCAGCGTGGCGCGTTCACTTCTGCCGGTTCGAGGTCCGAACGAAGAGCAATTGAGCGGCTGTCACCCCATGCCAGGTCGTCCACCGGTGACTACCTGGCGAGCCCAGCAGGTGGCCGCGAAGAGGGGTTGAGGATGATGAGCACCAGGGGCGCGGTTGCGGCCCACGTTCCCGTCATGCCGAAGTTGCCACTGGTCGAAGATGCCACCAGGACCTGGGCGCCGAAGTGCGATGCACCCGTGAGTCCGGTTGCCGGGTTGTAGACGGTAGTTGAACTAATGTTGCTCGACCATCCCACGAAGATGCAGAGATTGCCCGCACTGGCGCCCGGTGACGTGGCGCTCCCGCTGCATCCGGACGGTACCGCGGCACCATCCTGGATCACATGCACGGTGAGGTCTGAGTTGATCGGCACGGGGAAGCTGATGTTGGCGTTGCCAAAGTTGCCGGCCGCGGCGGCATTCCCCTGAAAACTGAATGCTCCGTACTGCGTCGAGAGGGCAGGTGCCGAGGTGTTGTACTGATGGAAGGCCGTCGCGGGCTGCCCGGACAGCTTGGCGGCGTTCACGACGGGCGTCTTGCCGGCCTGCAGGGCGCCGAGGCGGTTCATGAAGGCGGCCATCT
>CAYWNR010000182.1:0-7162 GCA_964459705.1 uncultured Gemmatimonadaceae bacterium
TCAGACAACGAACCCAGCGCGATGTCCAGGAACCTCCGGAATTCGCCGCGGCCGTGCTTGGCCGCACCCTCCGCGATGTTCACGGCCGCCGAGAACGCGGCCCGCCGGAGTTGACTCGTGAGGCCGAATCGTTCTTCCGCTGGGAACGACCGAGTAGCACGATAGACCGCCAGCGCTAGCTCATGGCACCGCCGCCAAGCGTCAAACCGCTCGTATGGCATCATGAGGAGAAGATAAGAATGACATCCCAATCCTCCCGTACCAAGTCAACGCGCCACGGAGCATTCTCTTGCCGGGTCGGTCCGCCGGTCCGCCGGTCTGCCGGTCCATCGGCCCGCCGATGACCCCCGTCGACCTCCTCGCCATCGCCGCGCATCCCGACGACGTCGAGCTGACGTGCGGCGGGACGCTGATCAAGGCCGCGCGTCAGGGCTACCGCACCGGCGTCGTGGATCTCACCGGCGGCGAGTCGGGCACGCACGGATCGAAGGCGCTGCGCGCCGGCGAGGCGCAGGAAGCGGCCCGCCTGCTCGGCGTCGCGGAGCGACGCAACGCCGACCTTCCGGACGCGGGGCTGTTCAACACCCAGGAGACCCGGCGCGTGGTGGTCGAGCTGATTCGCCACTTCCAGCCGCGCGTCGTCGTCCTTCCCTACCCCATCGGCCGCCACCCGGATCACCGCGTGGCCTCGGAGCTGTGCCGCGACGCCTCGTACCTCGCAGGGCTCAAGAACTTCGTCGCCGAGGGAAAGCCGCACCGTCCCGAGAAGATCCTCTACACGCTGGCCTATCGCGAAGATGCGGTGAAGCCAACGTTCGTCGTCGATATCTCGGACGAGTTCGAGACGAAGATGGCCGCCATTCGTTGCTACGCGTCACAGTTCGACGGGAAGATGGCGGCGGGGGAGATCTTCCCGGCCGGGGAAGACATCTACGAGAACGTGCGCATGCACTGCGCCCGGGCGGGAAGCCTCATTCGGGTCGCCTATGGGGAACCGTATCTCACCCACGAGACGGTGCGGATCGACGACGTGGTGGCCATGGGGGTGCGGTCGATGTGAGGGGGCGCGTTAAACGTGAAACGTGAGACGTGAAACGGGGCCCGCGGGGTAGGTCCGTTTCACGCTTCACACTTCTGAACTACCCTTCCAGCAGCACCCACCGATACACCTTCAGATCCTCCGCGCTGAAGCAGACGAACCGCACCAGCTCCAGCGGCCCTGGGTCGCGGCCGGTTTCGGCCCGCACGGTGTCCACCGCGATCCGTGCCGCAGCTTCGATTGGATAGCCGTACGCGCCAGTACTGATGGACGGAAAGGCGATGGAGCGAAGGCCGTGCTTCCGCGCCAGGGCAAGGGCGTTCGTGTAGCAACTCCGTAGGAGGTCGGCCTCACCGCGCGCACCGCCGCTCCAGACCGGGCCCACCGTGTGAATCACATGCCTGGCCGGCAGCCGATAGCCCGCGGTGATGCGAGCGTCGCCGGTCGGGCACCCGCCCACCGTCCGGCACTCGGCGAGCAGGTCGGGGCCCGCGGCGCGATGAATGGCGCCGTCCACCCCGCCACCGCCAAGCAACGACGTGTTGGCCGCGTTCACGATGGCGTCCACTTCCTGGCCGGTGATGTCGCCCTGGACGGCTTCGATCAGGACCCTCGGGTTGGGCATGCTCGTACCCCTCACTCACACCTATGTGGAAGAACACGAAGTTGGAGACCCCGGTGGCAACCACCTGGAGACTCCCACCATCAGGGGGGTAAACTATTCATGCGCGGGGCACCCCAGCGAGACCCCGTTTCACAACTTTACGTACGAGCCAACCATGGCCCCGAAAATTCTCGGCCTGCACCACGTCACCGCTACCGTGACGGACGCCCAGGCGGACCTCGACTTCTACACGCGGGTGCTCGGCATGCGCCTGGTGAAGAAGACGGTCAATTTCGACAACCACCACGTCTATCACTTCTACTATGGAAATACGCGGGGTGAGCCGGGCACCATCATGACCACGTTCCCATACGGCACGATGGGCGTGCGAACCGGTCGGCACGGCGCCGGACAGATCACCGCCACGTCATTCACGGTTCCGGCCGAGGCACTCCCGTTCTGGCACGATCGGCTCGAGGACCGGAGCGTGCGGGCGGAGCACGAGCCCGGCGCGTTCGGGGCCGAGGCGCTGCGATTCGGCGATCCGTCCGGCTTGGTGCTGCGGTTGGTGGCGGCGCCGTCGGATCGGCGTGCGCCGTGGATCGGTGCGGGCGTGGACACCCAACACGCCGTGACCGGCGTGCATGGCGTTACGCTTACGGTACGCGACCCGAAGCGGACCGCCGCGCTGCTCACCGGCCTCCTCGGCTTCACCGTCGCGGACGAGACCGCCGATACCACGCGTTTGGCAGTGGGCCGCGAGGCGCCGGGTCATTTGGTGGAGTTGGTTCGCGCCGCCGAGACGACCCCCGAGGCGGTGAACGGCCTCGGCACGGTGCACCACGTCGCGTTCGCGATCGGAACGTCGGAGGAGCAGCTCGCGATTCGTGAAGAATTGATCGGGCACGGCTATCAGGTGACCGAGGTCCGCGACCGGCAGTACTTCAAGTCCATCTACTTCCGCGAGCCGAATGGCGTGCTCTTCGAGGTGGCGACCATCCCGCCTGGATTCACCGTGGACGAAGCGGTTCCCGCGCTCGGCGAAGGCCTGAAGCTCCCGCCGTGGGAGGAGCCGAACCGGGAGGATATCGAGGCTCACCTCCCGGAGATTCGGCGCTAAACGGACGGGGCCGTGAGGGCGGCCTAGTCAGGCTTCCGCTGGAACTGCTCGGCCTCGGTGGACCCGTGCATCGCGAGCACCGATGACTTCCCCTGCGTCACCGTCCCGGTAACGTCGTCGAAGTACCCCGCGCCCACGAACTGCTGGTGCTTCACCGCCTCGTAGCCGTCCTTCTCGGCCGCGAATTCGCGCTCCTGCAGCGCCGCGTAGGCCGCCATCCCCTGCCCTCGGTAGGCGGTCGCCAGCTCGAACATCCCGTAGTTGAGCGCGTGGAATCCCGACAGCGTGACGAACTGGAACACGTAGCCCAGCGCCGCGAGATCCGACTGGAAGCTCACGATTTGGGCGTCCGACAGATTGCGCTTCCAATTGAACGACGGGGAACAATTGTAGCTGAGCAACTTGCCCGGGTACTTGGCTCGAATGGTCTCACTGAACTGGCGGGCCTCGGCGAGGTCGGGCTTGGACGTCTCGAACCACAGAAGATCGGCGTACGGCGCGTACGCGAGCCCGCGTGCAATGGCCTGCTCGATGCCGGGCCGGACGTAGTCGAATCCCTCAGGCGTGCGCTCGCCGGTCAGGAACGACTGATCGTACGGGTCGATATCGTTGGCCAGAATCGTGGCGCTCAACGCGTCCGTCCGGGCGATCAGCACCGTCTCCACCCCGCATACGTCCGCCGCGAGCCGCGCGGCGACGAGCTTGTGCACGAACTCGCTGGTGGGCACGAGCACCTTGCCGCCCAGGTGTCCGCACTTCTTGAGCGACGCGAGCTGATCCTCCAGATGGATGCCCGCCGCCCCCGCCTCGATGAGGTGCTTGACCAGCTCATACGCGTTCAGCAGTCCACCGAACCCCGCCTCGGCATCCGCGACGATGGGGACGACCCAGTCCACCGAATGATCGCCGCGCTGATGGTGGATCTGGTCGGCGCGCAGCAACGCGTTGTTCAACCGGCGCACCAGCGTAGGGGCGCTGTCCGCCGGGTAGAGGCTCTGATCGGGATAGACCTCGCCGGCGGTGTTCATGTCGCCTGCCACCTGCCAGCCGGACAAGTAGATGGCCTTCATCCCTGCGCGCACCTGTTGGATGGCCTGATTGCCGGTGACGGCGCTCAGCACGGCCACGGGTGGCTCGGTGGTGATCACGTCCCACAGCCGGCCGGCCCCGCGCCGGGCCAGCGTGTGCTCGACCGCCACCGTCCCGCGCAGCCGCCACACGTCGGCCGCCGAGTACGGCCGAGTGATCCCCTGCCAGCGGGGAGCCGTCTCCCACTGTCGCTCGAGGTCGGCAATGAATGTTCGTTCGTCCATGGTCGTCAGCTCCCCAAATACGTCGGTCAGTCGAGGTGTTCGTAGGCGGCGATGGTTAGCCATTCCGGACATTCGGCGGCCGTCATGAGCTGTTCGAACAGCTCGGCGGCCACCGCAAACTTCGTCTCCCGATATCCGTCGCCCAGCTCCCGCTTCAGTGTGTCCAACACGTCGCGCACGGTGGCTCGCACCAGATCCGCGTCCGCTACCCGGCCGTCGACGAGTCGGACGCCGTGGCGCACCCACTGCCAGACTTGCGTGCGTGAGATCTCGGCGGTGGCCGCGTCTTCCATCAGGTTGTAGATCGGCACGCAGCCGGTCCCGCGGAGCCAGGCCTCGAGATAGCGAAGGCCGACGTCCACGTTGTGGCGGAGCCCCGCTCCCGTGATCGTGCCGTCCGGGACGGCAAGGAGATCGTCGCCACTCACATTCACGTCGTCACGGAGCCGCGGGATCTGGTTCGGTTCGGGCATGTGCGCATCGAAGATGTCCTTCGCGATCGGGACCAGCCCCGGGTGCGCGACCCATGTTCCGTCGTGCCCCGCCTCCACCTCACGCCGCTTGTCCTGGCGGACCTTCTCGAGGGCCCGTTCGTTCGCATCGGGGTCGCCTTTGATCGGGATTTGCGCGGCCATGCCGCCCATCGCGTGGATGCCGCGGCGATGGCACGTGTGAATCAGCAGATCCACGTACGACCGCAGAAACCGTCGGTCCATTGTCACCTGTGACCGGTCCGGCAACACGAAGTCAGCGCGGTCGGCGAAGGTCTTGATGAACGAGAAGATGTAGTCCCAGCGACCGCAGTTCAGACCCCCCGAGTGGTCCCTGAGCTCCCAGAGAATCTCGTCCATCTGGAACGTGGCGAGGATATTCTCGATGAGGACCGTCGCGCGAACACTCCCGCGCGGAATGCCGAGCGCGTCTTGCGCATGGACGAACACGTCGTTCCACAGGCGTGCCTCGAGATAGTGCTCGAGCTTCGGCAGGTAGAAGTACGGCCCCGTTCCGCGCTCGAGCTGCTCGCGGGCGTTGTGGAAGAAGAACAGACCGAAGTCGAACAGGGCCCCGGCAACGGGCTCACCATCCACCGTGCAGTGACGCTCTACGAGATGCCAGCCTCGCGGGCGCACGAGGAGCACGGCGACGTTCGGGTCGAGCGCGTACGCCTTCCCCTCGGGACTCGTGAACGTGATGGCGCGCCGCACCGCGTCGCGCAGGTTCACCTGGCCATCCACGCAGTTGGCCCAGGTGGGGCTGTTGGAGTCCTCGAAGTCGGCCATGAATACCGACGCGCCGGAGTTCAGGGCATTGATGATCATCTTGCGATCCACCGGGCCCGTGATCTCGACTCGCCGGTTTCGCAAGTCCGCCGGGATGGGTGCGACGGTCCAGTCCCGGGCACGAAGCTCCGCCGTCTCGGACGGAAAGGTCGGGAGCGCGCCCGCCCGAATCCGCCCCCGGGTCTCGACCCGGCGCGCGAGCAGCTCGCGCCGCCGCGGGTCGAACCGACGGTGCAGCTCCGCGACGAAGGCCAAGGCTTCAGGGGTGAGAATGTCCGCTTGCGCACCCACCGCCGGTTCGGCGAGCCGTATCCCATCAGGAGAATGTGCATTTCGATGTGATACCATGTCGTACTCCAGGCTTACTCGTAACGCATGCCGTGTGCGAAAGGCATGGGGGCAAGGACCATGCCTCCTGCAACCTAGCGTGGACGCACGGACGCCCCTGCGGGAAGACCGCCGCCAACACCCCGAACCTGTTGGGATATCACGACATGGAGCCGCCACGGTCTCATCGGCGCGATCCTTGCCAACCCTAGGGGATATGTCGATTCCCGCCACTGCCCGGCGCGCCGCTGCGGACGAGGAAATCGCGGCGATCATCCGTCGCGGGTTCGACGCGTACCGCTCGGCCTTCACCGCCATTACGCAACGCGCGCAAGCGCGGTTCGAGACGCGCGATTGGCTCGGCATGCAGGCCGACGCCCGTGAGCGACTCGAGCTGTACACGGATGTGCTCCGCCGGGTCGTTGACGAGGTCCGCAACACCGCGCGCCTGGCGCGTGCCGGTACCGAGACCTGGGCCGCGGCACGCACGCATTTCTCCGAGACGATCGCCGAGGCACCGACAGGCGAAATTGCCGAGACGTTCTTCAACTCCGTGACCCGACGGGTGCTGCGGACCGTGGGCGTCAATCCCGCCGTCGAGTTTCTCGACTTTCGATTCGAGCGGGTGGCGGGTCCCCTCTCGCGACACGACGTCGACGTGTATCCCACGACCAGCGGAACGGCCGCAGCCATCCGAGCCCTACTCGACGGCTGCGGTTTCCGCACGCCATTCGCCGACCTCTCCCGCGACGCCGAACTCGTCGCCCAGGCGGTCGAGGCCCAGTGGGCCTCCGGGGGCGCACCGCTCCAGATCCGGGAACTGCAAATGCTCCGCCCGACATTCTTCCGCCGCAAAGGCGCGTACCTCGTCGGCCGGGTCGTCGGCGGCAAGCGCGTCATGCCCCTCGTCCTCCCGGTCGTGCACGGGCCCAACGGACTACGGGTGGACGCCGCGCTGGTGACCGAAGAGGACGTGAGCATCGTGTTCAGCTTCACGCGATCGTACTTCCACGCGGACGTCCCGGCGCCCGCCGAGGCCATCGCGTTTCTGCGCACGCTGATGCCGGTGAAACCCGTGGCGGAGCTGTACTCGGCGCTCGGATATCACCGGCACGGCAAGACCGAGTTCTACCGCGACCTGCGGCGGCATCTGCTGCGGTCCGATGATCGCTTCGATATTGCCCCGGGCGCGCCTGGCACCGTGATGATCGTGTTCGCCATGCCGGGCTACGACGTCGTGTTCAAGATCATCCGTGACACCTTCGCGCCACCCAAGCAAACCACGCCCGATGCCGTGAAACGCCGCTACGAGCTGGTATTCGCCCACGACCGCGCAGGCCGACTGGTGGACGCGCAGGTGTTCGAGGGTCTGGCGTTCCCTCGAGCCCGTTTCACTCCCAGACTCCTGGCGGAACTCCAAGCAGAAGCGGGCCGGACGGTCAGCGTCCACGGGGATATCGTCGCCATCCATCACCTCTA
>CAYWNR010000183.1:0-7120 GCA_964459705.1 uncultured Gemmatimonadaceae bacterium
CGATGTAGGGCTTGTAGTCGCCCGCCTTGTGGTTGTCGAAGGAGGCGTACACCGTGTTGACGTCGAACGCGGACGGGGTCACCCGCGAGACGAACGTCGTATCCGGCACGCCGGACACCGACGTGATGGCCCGCCAGTTCTGGCCACCGTCTTCGCTCACCTGGAGCTGACCGTCGTCGGTCCCCACCCACAGCAGCCCTTCCTTCATGGGGGACTCGGCCACCGTGACGATGGTGCCGTAGAGCGACGTGGAGGTGTTCTTGGCCACCGCGTCCACGCCCCACACCCGGCCCATCATCTTCAGCTTGTTGCGGTCGATCTGACGGGTGAGGTCCCCGCTCACGGGCGTCCACGTGTCGCCGCGGTCGTCGCTGCGGAACAGGCGCTGGGCCGCGAAATAGAGACGCGTGTGCGAGAACGGGCTGATGATGATTGGCGCGTCCCAGTGCCACCGCAGTCCCGGCTCCCCCGGTTCCGCCTGCGGCACGATGTTGACGTCTTCGCCGGTCGCGAGATTGAACCGCGACAGCACGCCGTGCTGCGACTCGGCGTAGACGATGTTCGGGTCGGTGGGATCGACCTGCGAGTAGAACCCGTCGCCGCCCTGCGTCAGGTGCCAGTCGCTGTTGCGCCCACCCATCCGCGTGCGCGTCCGCGAGGGGCCACCGATGGAGCTGTTGTCTTGCGTGCCGCCGTACACGTTGTAGAACGGTGTGGCGTTGTCGGTGGCCACCCGGTAGAACTGGCCGAGTGGTAGGTTCTGGAACCAGTCGTAGGTCTGGCCCCGGTCGTACGACTCATAGAGACCACCGTCGCACCCGATGATGAGGTGGTCCGTATTGTCCGGGTCGATCCAGATGATGTGGTTGTCCACGTGCTTGTTGCGCTCGCCGACGGGGCTGAACGTGCGCCCACCGTCGTTGCTGACCATATTGCGGGTATCCGCCGAGTAGACGCGGTCGACATCGACGGGATCCGCGAAGATCTCCTGGTAGTAGTTCCCGGTCGAGGTATAGTCGCTCATCCGCTCCCAGTTGATCCCGTTGTCGGTCGAGCGGTAGAACCCGCCCCGCTCGGCGGCCTCCACGATGGCATAGACGACTTCGGGGTTGACGGGCGAAATGGCGAGGCCGATGCGGCCCAGATCCCCTCCGGGCATGCCGCGCACCTTGGTCCACGTGGCGCCACCGTCGGTGGAGCGCTGCAGGCTCGACTGCGGTCCGCCCGCGATGAACCCCCACTGGCGGCGGGCGCGCTGCCACACCGAGGCGATGAGCACGTCCGGATTGCGCGGGTCCATGACCACGTCCGCCACGCCAGCCCAGTCGCCGCCGTCCAGGATCTTGTTCCACGTCTTCCCGCCGTCGGTCGTCTTGTAGAGACCGCGGTCACCGCCCCCGTTGAACAGGGGGCCGTGCGCGGCGACGTAGACGACGTCCGTGTTGCGCGGATCGATGAGGATCTTCCCAATGTGCTCCGAGGCCTTGAGCCCCATGTTCTCCCAGTGCTGGCCCCCGTCGATGGACTTGTAGACGCCATCGCCATAGGAGACCGAGCGCTGCGCGTTGTTCTCGCCTGTGCCCACCCAGACGGTGTTCGGATGCTGCGCGTCGATCACGACCGTGCCGATGGAGTAGGATCCCTCCCCATCGAAGATGGGCGAGAAGCTGATGCCGTGCGTGGTGGTCTTCCACAGGCCACCCGAAGCGGTCGCCACATACCAGATGTTGCGGTTCGTGGGGTGCACCGCGACGTCGCTGATGCGGCCGGAGATCACGGCCGGTCCGATGGAGCGGAGGCGCATGGCCCGGACGGCCGACGCGAACCCGCCCGGACCGCCGGCCGAGTCCTGGCCAGCACCGGGCCGGCCACCGCCACCCCGGCCTCGCTGGGCGAGGGCCATCTGAGGAGTGGAGGCGTCCGCCAGCAGCATAGCGCCGGCGGCGATGAGCGAAGCGAAGACTATTCGACGAGATGACATGCGGTCCGACCTCATCCGCGGAAGGGATGGATATGAACGATAGGCCGGTCGGACCGGCGGCCCGACCGCGCGCCACCCAAAACTACGTGTCGGTACCGGGGTTTGCTGGCGTGGGGTGAACGGGCTAGCCGGTGTGCGGTGGCGGGGACGGGGCGGTAGGAATGCTACCGGCTACCAGGTCAGGAACGCGTGTTCGCGACGAACAGGCGCAGCTCTTCGCTCGGGATCTCCACCCACCGGTTCCCGCTGGCGAGTGCTCCGACGGTGGTGCCGAGCACTCCCAAAACCATCCCACCCATCAGCGCACCCTCGCCAGCCGCGGGACAACCACGATCAGAGGAAGCACCGTCGCCCCAGACGGGGCCGATGCCGCACGCGGCTCCGCCGGCGACCGCACCAACGAGGACGCCGAAAGCGACGCCCGTAACGAGGCCGGTGATAGCTCCCCGGTGCCCACCGGCAAGCGCGGCAATCCGGGTGTCCGGACCGATGCGCGCGGTGCTGAGATTGCCATTCGCCCCGGCGAGAGTAATGGACTCGCCCTTCCACTCCACGAGCGTGCCTTCGATACGGCCACGCGGGGTCCTGACCCTGAGTCGTGCGCCCGGGGCGATCATCTCCCCGTTCGCCAGCACCGGCCCTGTGGGAGTCGGACACGTATCCGGTAGGCTCGACGGCGGAACATCCGTCCACTCTCTTCCATCCTTGAACTGGAGCAGCAGGACCGCCGATCGTTCCAACGTCTCGATCACGCGGGTCGTGTCGGTCCTGCTGCGCATCTCGGCCACCACGATCGCGCTGGGCGACAGATCGAGCAGCCGCCCGGCGACGTAGGCGACTCGGGTGTACACGCGAACCTCGGATCCGCGTTGGAGGGCGACCTGCTGGGCGCCGAGCGGGCCAGCGAGGATGCCAAGAGCGATGAGTACGGCGAGTTGTCGGAACATGGTGCCTCCTGTTGCGTGCAGGATCGCGCAACGCCGTCAAGACACCGTCAAGTCATCCATCCGGTGACGCCCGGCTGTCCGAATCGCCTGGCCCGCCCCGACTGCTCAGCCCGTCGTGACACGTTCGGGATGCGATCGTGACGCCGAGGTGCCATTATTGGCCATCGGTTCGTCCCGAGGCCGCCATGTCTTCCCCGAGTTTTTCCCGCCGGCAGTTCCTGATCGCGGCTGGTGCCGCACTCCCCGCGCTTCGATTGGAGTCGCTGCTTCGCGATCCTTACGCGCCGTATCGTTCGCGCCCTATCGCGGCGCCACCGCTGCGGATTCGCGGTCGCGTCCGCGTCGGGAGGCGAGGTCTCGCGCGGGTGGGGGTCACCGATGGATTGCAGACGGTCGAGACCGCGAACGACGGGTCCTTCGAGTTGATCACCACCGCCGACCGCGAGTTCGTGGCGGTCTCTCTTCCGGCCGGATACCGCATCCCGCTGAATCCCACCGGCACGGCCCGCTGCTACCAGCCCAATCCGCGGGAAGCCCGCGGCGACCTCTCGGCGGTGTTCGATCTGGAGGCGCTCGGGCAATCGGACGAGCGACACGTGTGCCTGCTGCTGCCGGACCCGCAGACGCAGGACGCGCAGGAAATGCAATGGCTCCACGAGCAGACGGTGCCGGATGTGCGGCGCACCGTGGGTGCGCTCGGCGGTCGAGAGGTGTTCGGCGTCACGTGCGGCGACCTGATGTTCGATCACCTGGAGTTCTTCCCCGATTACGAGAAAGCGGTGGCCGCGATGGGCGTGCCGTTCTTTCAGGTCATCGGCAACCACGATACGGACTACGCCGCGACGAGCGACGAGCGGTCGAGCGATACGTTCTGCGGGTACTTCGGCCCGCGCTACTACTCGTTCGACCGCGGGGCCGTGCACTACGTGGCGCTCGACGACGTCTTCTGGGACGGCACCGACTACATCGGCTACCTGAGCGGCGATCAGCTCCGGTGGCTCGCGGGGGACCTCGCCCGGATCGAGCGCGGCCGCACGGTGATCGTGCTGACGCACATCCCCGCGCTGGGCAGCAGCCACGTGCGGAACGGCAAGCGCAGCCCGGAACCGAGCATGGCCATCATGAATCGGGAAGCGCTCTATCGACTCCTGGAGCCGTACAAGGCACACGTGCTCGTGGGGCACACGCATGAAACCGAGCACGGGTTCTCGCACGGCGTGCACGAGCACGTGAGCGGCACGGTCTGCGGCGCGTGGTGGAGCGGACCGATCTGCGCCGACGGGACGCCGTCCGGCTACAGCGTGTACGAGCTCGATGGCGAGGCGGTGTCGTGGCGATACCAGGCCACCGGTCGCGACTCCGGCTATCAGCTACGCGTGTATCCGCGCGGTGCGGATCCGCAGGCGCCCGACGAGATCGTCGCGAACGTGTGGGACTGGGACCCCGAATGGAGTGTCGTGTGGTACGAGGGTGGGGCGCGACGCGGTGCGATGTCCCGTCGCCGAGGCAAAGACCCATTGAGTGTCAAGCTGCACACTGGTCCCGACCTCCCGCCGCGACGGCCGTGGGTGGAGCCGTATCCCACCGACCACCTGTTCTATGCTCCGGTTCCGGAGGAAGCGCGTGACGTGCGGGTGGAAGCGACAGATCGGTTCGGGAGGGTATACAGCGCGGCTCTCTGAGCGCGGACCGCTGGCTCCACGCAGGGAGACATCGACGACAGCTACGAGTGCGCCGCCATCTCCTTGAGAGCGGCGACCAGCCGATCCATGTCGGCCGGCGTGTTGTACAGCGCGGGCGTCACGCGGATGCAGTCACCCTTGGCCACCCCGGTCCGCCACACGGTGAAGATGCCGTAGCGCTCCAGCAGTTCCCGGGCAATTTCCTTGTTCTCGGCGGTGCCGGTCCGGCCGCCGAGCCGAAACGAGGTGATGGCGGCCACGAGGTCCGGGTCGTCCGGGGTCAGGATGTCGATGCCCGGCGTGCCGCGCACCGCGTGGACCCAGCGGTCGCGGAGATAGCGGAGACGCGCCGCCTTGTGCGGGGCGCCAACCGCGTCGTTGAAGTCCAACGCGGCCGGAATGGTGAGAACGGTGGCGAAGTTGGTGGTGCCCGTGTGAATCCGGCTGTCGATCTTGTCGGCTGGCCCCTCGTCGCCGAGCATCACGTCAATCGCGTCGAGCCGCGATTCCCGGATGTACATGGCGCCCGCACCCACCGGGGCGCCCAGCCACTTGTGGAGATTGAGCCCGACGAAGTCGGCCCCCAGGTCGTCGATCTTCAAATCGCATTGCCCGAAGGAGTGCGCGGCGTCTACGATGACGTCGACTCCGTGCTCCCGGGCCAGCACGACGATTTCCTTCACCGGGATGATCAGGCCGGTCTTGTTGTTCAAATGGGTGACGAGCAGCAGCCGGGCTCGCGGCGTGGAGTCGAGCACTCGCGCGTACATGGCGAGCACGTTCTCCCGCGTGGCGGGCTCGGGGATCTCGGTCCGCACCACGGTGGCGCCGCGTTGTTGCGCGAGCGCGTTCATGGCCCACTGCATGGACTGGTAGTCGAGATCGGCGTAGATCACCGCGTCGCTCGCGCCGACGCCCCGGTACTGGATGATCAGCCGTTGGAGCGCCTCGGTCGCGCCGCGGGTGAGCGCCACCTCGGTGGGACGCGCGCCCAAGTACTCCGCCACCCGCGCGCGCGACGCGGCGAAATCTGTATCGTAGGTACGGCGGACGTAGTAGGAGCTGGAGCGGTTCACCCGGTCGGTGTGCCCATAGAAGGCCGCGAGCACCGGCGCCGCCATCATGCCGAAATACCCGGCCTCGAGATTGGTGTAGCCGCTGTCGATCCGGTAGTACGCGGCCACCCGTCGCCAGTAGTCCTCGTCGTGCGCCACCGACTCGGGTGACCCGGCGGGCCGCCGCAGCGGTGGCAGATCCTGCTGGACCTGTTCCGCCGTGGGCCGCAGTGGCGCGGGAACCGCCGCCAGGCCGGCCATGCCGGTGGCGCCAATGAAACCACGTCGCGTGAGCATGGGGAGCAATCTACCCGGGAACGGAGGGGAGGCCTCCTCGCTTCGATTCTCCTCTCCGCGACGTCGTCCTCACCCCCTCTCCGCCCTCCGCTGCCCGGAGAGGGGTGGGATGTCAGACGGCCTTCCAAGCCCGGAGGTGGCGATCGCTGGCTCGGGTAGTGGGTTGGGTTTCTACCCCGACGTTCCCCTCTCCACATAGTGGAGAGGGGCGGGGGTGCGGGCTACGGAGCGGAGAGGCGCCAACGTGAGGCCTGCGCGGCACAGAGGCCAGGGTGAGGACTACTCACTCTTGAGCGCGTGAATCGGATCGACAGCCAGGGCGCGGCGGGCGGGAAGCCACGTGCCCGCGAGGGCCACGCCAAGGAGGATGACGGAAGCCCCCGCGAGTGCCGCGGGATCGAGCGCGCCGACACCGTAGAGCCAGCTCGAGGCGACCTTCCCGAGGGCGATCCCGCCCGCCAACCCAAGGGCCAATCCGGTCACGACGAGCACGAGCGTATCGCGCATCATGAGCCGCAGCACGTCCCGCGCCGTGGCGCCGAGCGCCGTTCGGATTCCGATCTCGGTGGTGCGCTGTCCGACGAGATATGCCGTCACCCCATAGACGCCGATGGCCGCCAGAAAGAGGGCGAGCGTGCCGAACGCGCCCAACAGTCCTGCGGCGGCGCGCGCCGGCACGAGCGCCAGGCCCATGTCGTCGCCGAGACCGGTAGTCGCGGCCAGGGGAAGCGCCGGGTCGAGGTCGTGCACGACTTGGCGGACGGCAGCCCGCTCGGCGGGCGAGTCGGTCGCGAGGCGCGCCTGGAGGACCAAGGCCTGCTCGTAGTCCTGCGTCGTCGGCAGGTAGAAGAACGCCTCGTCGCTCGCGCCGAGCGACGCGTACTTCACGTCGCGGGCCACCCCAACCACGGTGTACACCTCCTCACCCCCCAACCGCACCGTCCGGCCGAGCGGATCCTCGTCCGGCCAGAGCATCCGGGCCAGCGTTTCGTTGACGATCACCACGGGAGACGATTCCGGGCGGTCGCCGTCGTCGAACGCGCGGCCCCGGACGAGCGGGATCCCGAACATCGCGAAGTAGCCCGGTGCTACCGTGTTGAACGACGTGCCGCGCAGGGCGCGCCGGTCATTGGGGTCCGCCTCACCGCGTGCCACGCC
>CAYWNR010000184.1:0-7109 GCA_964459705.1 uncultured Gemmatimonadaceae bacterium
CCGTTCGCGAGCATCGCGTCGAGCTCCGCGCGCGGGAGCGCGAACCCCCACGGCCGAAACGGCGCGAAGCCTGCGTCGGGCGTGAACCGACCCACGAAGCTCCGGCCCGCCGGACTCACGATGCGCATGCCCGTCAGTCGGATAGCGCGCCGTTCGACTTCCGCGAGGACGCCCAGTCGATCGAGCAGTCCTCCGACGCCCGGGCTCAGGTACTCCGCGCACGGTTTCGGGCGCGGATACGTCGCTCGCTCGATCAGCATAACGCGCGCGCCGGCCCGCGCCAGGAGGGTCGCGGTCGCGCTGCCGGCGGGTCCGCCGCCGGCAACCACCACGTCGACGTCCCGTCGGTTGTTCAGACGGCCACCCGTGCGACCACCGCGAGCGCCGCGCCCACGCCCGACCCGAGCAGGTTCACGGTATCGTTGGTCATCCATGGGAGCCCGGAGCGATGGTCCGCGCGCGCATCACATGGTTGGTGGTGGCGCGTTTCGATCAGCATGCCGCATCGGCGGCAGGCGTAGCGTGCCTGCACGGTGGCGCCAAGGAGTGAGTCCGCGAGCATGCCGCCAATGCCGGCCATGGCGACCCACGCCGCGTCGGCCGGTCGCCGTCCCGGGAGCGCGGCGAGCGTGGCGATGAGACCGGCGCCGGCGACGCCGGCAGCAACGCCGAGCCACGTCACGCCGCCCGACGTCCCCGGTGCAACCGGCCGACCGGTGGTCAGCAGCACGGGGGTCGCGCGCGCCCGCATGCCGAATTCCGTCGCCCACGTATCCGCCTGCGCGGCCGCGAGCCCGCCGGCGAGCACCGCCCAGCCCGCGGTTGGCACCGCCTGCATCAGGAGGCCCCCGGCGGCCGCGGTCCATCCGTTGGCCGCGACCTGCAGCGCCGTACGCGGTCGAGCGGTGGGCCCGTGGGACAGGAGGCTGCCGGTGGCGAAGAACGTGCCGAGGAGGACCAAGCCGGGCCACCCTCCACCCCACAGCACCGCGGCACCGACCCCCAGCGCGGCCACGGCGGCCGGCAGCGTGAGCCAGCCGAGGCGCCACCCGACCAGGGCCACGCTCCCGGCCACCAGAACCGCGACCGCGAGGGTCACTCGGCCCGCGCCTCGTCCCCGAATAACTCATCGAGGATCCGGCGGCGGACGGGCGCGGGCGCGCCAACCGCGCGCGTCCGCGCCTCGAGGAACCGGAGGTAGGCGCGCTCGAAGTCGTACAGGCCGAAACAGCCGGTACACAACTCGAGATGACGGCGAATGGCGGCTTCCAGGTCAGGCGTCAACTCACCGTCGAGAAACGCGTACAACCGCTGGGCCGCTTCATGACAATCGATGGGCTCTCGCTGGGTCATGGATGTTCCTCGCGCCGCGGTCGCACGTATCCTTCCGCGACCGCGTAGTCGTACAGCTGCTTCTGGAGCAATTGCCTCGCGCGAAACAAGCGCGACTTCACCGTCCCCACGGGAACGCCCACGGTCGCGGCGATTTCCGCGTACGACAGGGCTTCTGTGTCCGACAGCACGAGGACTTCCCGAAATTCCTCCGGGAGGGCGGCGATCGCCGCCGTCACCCGGTCGTCGACGATCTGAGAAAAGAACGCGGCCTCGGGGTCCGACGAGCGGACGTCGCGGAACACGGTGTAGGGCTCGATTTCGTTCACGTCCACCATCACCGGCCGCGTCTTGGCCCGACGGTAGGTGTTGATGTACGTGTTGCGCAGAATCGTGAGCAGCCACGCCTTCGCGTTCGTCCCCCGCTCGTACTGGTCCCAGGCGCGGTAGGCCTTGAGCATCGTTTCCTGTACCAGATCCTCCGCATCCGAAGCATCGCCGCTCAGCCTGAGGGCCGTGCGGTACACCGCGTCCAGGTGCGTCAGCGCCTCGCGCTCAAACGTCTCGCGGCGCGTCTCGGTTCGGTCCGGCAGCGGCCACCCTCCAGTACGGGGTCACGGATCCAGGCCCGCGTAGAATGGCCATCCCTTGCAACGCAACGCAATAGCGACTGGTTCCCGTTCCCGGCCCCAGCTAACTTGCGCCCGCGCATGTCAGGCATTCCCTCGTGACCGCCACACCGCAGGCGGGCGTCCCGGCCGCCCTTCCCCTCACATTGCTCGAGTCGTTGCGCGCGTTGGACGTGCCGCGTCCGGACGCGCTCGACGAGCACCATACCGAGCTGACCGCCAAGCGTCTCGGGCTCAACCGGACCGTCGAGGCGGAGATCACGCGCCTCGCGCGGCTCGCCGCTCGGGGTGGTCGCGTGCCGGGACAGGAGTTCGCGGCGTTGCAACGCTTGGTCGCACGCCGTCCGGACGCCAGCCTGGTGTTCACGGACGCTGGGCGTCGCGCGGCGCGGCGTGCATGGGCGGGAGCCGGGGTGCGGCTGCGGCTGGTCATGGGGACGCTTCCCCGAAGGCTGCGGGTGGCGCTGGGCGCTCGCGTCGCACGGCGCCTGGCCGCGGCCGCGTTCGGCTCGGACCTGCGCCACCAGGCGGGCGTCGCCAGCGCCACGCTGGGAGGCGGGATTGCCGTGGTGACAGAGCCGGGACCGGCGTGTTCCTTTGTTGGAGCGGGCATCGCGGAACTGCTGCGGCTGCTCACCGGCTTCGACGGGGCCATGGTGCACGTCAGCTGCCGGGCTCGCGGTGCCGACTCGTGCGCGTGGAGCGCGACGGCGCTCCACCCTCAATCCCAAGGAGTTACTGATGGCTCTGCTCGAGCGCGTCGATCGTAAGGCCCTCCAGGACGCCCTCCGTGCCCGCGGCCTCGACGGATGGCTGATTTACGACTTTCATGGCATGAATCCGGTCGCCGGGCGGGTGGTTGGGACGGGTGGAATGGGAACCCGGCGCCTGTTCGTCTTGTTGCCCGCTACCGGAGAGCCGGTCGCGATCGCCCACCGGATCGAGTTGCAGCCGCTCGCCGGATTTCCGGGCAAGGTCCTCCCCTATGCGGCCTGGCAGGAACTGCATGAGCATCTCGGGGCAATGGTCAAAGGCAAGCGGCTCGCGATGGAAATCTCCGCGGACGACGGCGTGCCGTACCTCGATCGCGTGCCGAGCGGCATGGTGCAGCTCATCGAGCGGTTGGGGGGACGCATCGAGTCGTCGGCCGATTTCGTCACCCTGTTTTCCGCCCGCTGGAGCGCTGAGGAGCTGGCCAATCACCGCTACGCCGCCGAGGCGCTGGCGACCATCGCGCGCACGACCGTGGCGGAGGTGGTCACGCAGGTGGGTTCCGCGCGCGAGTACGCCGTGCAGCAGCGCGTGTGTGAGCGCATGCGCGCCGCGGGACTCGTCTGGGACCATCCGCCCATCGTCGGGTTCGCGGCAAACGCGGCGAACCCGCACTACGAGCCGGCCGAAGGAGCGGACGCGGTGCTCGCCGCCGACCAGGTCGTGTTGCTCGACCTCTGGGGAGGCCGGTCGCTCACGACGGTCTTTGCCGATCAGACCTGGATGGGATTCGCGGGGCGTCAGGTCCCGGACGAGGTGCACCGGGTGTGGGAGATCGTGCGGGACGCGCGGGACGCGGCTATTGCGCGGTTCCGCGCCGGGCTGGAGGCCGGCAAGCCGGTCACGGGGGCCGACCTGGACGCGGCCGCGCGAGGGCACATCGCCAAGCACGGGTACGGGGACGACTTCGTGCACCGGACCGGGCATTCCATTGATGTCGAGCTGCACGGATCGGGCCCTCACCTCGATTCCTTTGAGACCAACGACACGCGCGTGCTCCTCCCGGGCGTGGGATTTTCGGTGGAACCGGGGATCTACCTCACCGGGCGCTTCGGAGTGCGGAGCGAGGTGAACGTGTACTACGGAGACGGTGGGGCCGAGGTCACGCCGAAGCAGATTCAGACGGATCTGATCCTCCCGGCGTAGGAATACGAGCCGCGCGTGCAGCAGTGCGGGCAGCAAGGGCAGCAAGGGCAGCAAGGGCAGTGAGGGCAGTTGGGGCAGCGATGAGCCTCTTCTCTGCCCCCCTGCCCCTCTACTCTGTCTGTCGCGCTTGTGAAGCATCCCGGCGGTCGCTAGTGTAGCCCGATGTCCGTTCCCGTCCCCGACCCCTGGGGCGAGCGCCTTCCGCGTCGTCTTGGCCTCCTCAGCGCGTGGGCCGTGCTCGTCGGCTCCACCATCGGGAGCGGCATCTTCCGTACCCCGGCGGTGGTCGCGGAGCGCATCGGCAATCCCACGCTCTTCGTGGCGGGATGGGTCCTCGGTGGCGTAATCGCGCTGGCCGGCGCGCTCACGTACGCCGAGCTCGCCGCGATGTACCCGCGGACGGGCGGTATCTACGTCTACATCCGTGAGGCCTTCGGCAGGCTGCCCGCGTTCCTGTTCGGGTGGGCCGAATTGCTCGTCATTCGCCCCGCCGCGTACGGGGCCATCGCCATCACGAGCGCGGAATACACCTGGCGGCTACTGGGGCGGGATGGCGCGCAGGCGCTCGCCGGCCTGCCCCTGTCGGTCGCGCAGGCGACCGCGGCCGTCTACATCGTCATCGTCGCGGCCGTGAACTACCGCGGCATCCAACTGGGCGCGGTCGTGCAAAATGTGAGCACGCTCTTCAAGGTGGGGGCGCTGCTCGCGCTCATCGGCCTCGGGTTCGCGCTGAGTCACGAGCCGGTGGTGGCAGTGGCGGGTGCGGAGCGGGCGAGCGGCGGCCTGTCGCCGGCCGCCGCGTTCGGGGTGGCCATGGTGGCGATTCTCTGGGCCTACGACGGGTGGGCGGACGTGGCGTTCGTCTCGGGCGAGGTTCGGGATCCTCAGCGCACGTTGCCGCGCGCCCTGGTGCTCGGCACGGGGACGATCGTCGTGCTCTACTTGGGCGCCGTATCCGTGTACATGCATCTGGTGCCGTTCAATCAGATGGCGGGGTCGCCCCTGATCGCCGCCGATGCCGCGCAGGCGGTGGTGGGACGGCTCGGCGTCGTTTTCGTATCGCTCGCCATCATGGTGAGCACGTTTGGCTCGCTCAATGGGTCCATGATGACTGGGCCGCGGGTCTTCTTCGCCATGGCGGAGGACCGGTTGTTCTTCCGCGGCCTGGCCGATGTGCACGCGCGGTTCGGTAGCCCCGCGCGGTCCATCGTGCTGGCGGCCGTCCTCGGCGTGATCTACGTATCGATCCGCACCTTCTCCGATCTCGCCGACCAGTTCATCATCGGCATCTGGCCGTTCTACGCGCTCGGGGTCGCCGCGGTGTTCGTTCTGCGGCGGAAGGCGGCGGCCGTGCCCCGGCCGTATCGGGTGGGAGGATATCCGGTGGTTCCGCTGCTGTTTCTGGCAGCGTCGGTCTTCCTGCTCGGCACATACATGGTCTCCGAGCCGCTGATCTTCAGCGCCGACGTGCTCGTCATCGCGAGTGGGATTCCGGTGTATCTGTTGTGGGTGCGGCGACGCCCTGCCGGTCACGAGCCGCAGTGAGCATCGTCCGCGTCGGGAGGCTACGTCGGCACGCGGATCAGCAGCACGATTCCCAATACCGCGAAGAGCGCGTTCGGCACCCACGCGGCCACAACGGGCGGGAGTAGACCGCCGGCGCCGATCCCCTCCGAGAGCTGCACCAGGAGCAGGAAGACGACCGTCGTCGCGAGACTGACGCCCACGCCGAAGGCCCCACTGCTCTTGGGGGCCGTGATGGCGAGGGGCGCGCCAAAGAGCGCGATGATGATGCACGTGAACGGCACGGCGATCTTCAGCGCTTGCCGCACCCGGAGCCTCCGGCCGTCTCCGCCGGAGCGTTCGAGGTCGTCGATGTAGCGGCCCAGCTCCGCGTACCGCATCTCCCGCGGCTCCTTCGGCTCCACGAGCAGGTCAGCCGGGGTCTCGACCAGGCTCTTCTGTCGCAGCGAATCGAAGGTAAACGACACCTCGCCGGTGAGCCCGGGGAGGACCCGGAGCCGCGCCTTCCGCAGCGTCCACCGGTGGTCGAGAGTATCGTACTGCGCCCTCGGGCTCTGCACGACGAGCGTGGGATACTCCGGTCCGGGGCCCTCGCGCTCGAGCACCACATCGGTCATGACGTTGTCTTTGAGGTTCAGGGCCCGCACGGCGTACACCCAGCCCGCGTCCGCCCGGTACACGAAGCCGAACCGTGATGCGGTCGAGCGCACTTCCCGCTTGCCGAGGTACTCGAGGTTTCGCATGGTGGCGGTCGGCGCCCATTCCCCGAGTTCGAGCGCAATGCCGCTGGTGACCAGCGCCGCCAGGAGCACGGGGACGATCGTTCGCCAGATGCTCCGACCCGAGGCCGTGGTGGCGGTGAGCTCCGAGTGGCGCGAGAGCGATCCCAGCGTGAAGACCGTGGCGAACAACACCGCCGCCGGGAGCGCCATGAAGGTGTACTCGGGAAGGCTGTAGGCGTACCCGATGGCGATGTCCTTGGGGGGGATGTTGCGTTGCAGGTGCTCATCGATGTTGTCTGTCAGCGCGAACGCCACGCTGATGAGGGGGAACCCGAGCGCGGTGACGACGAGAATGCGAGCCCACTCGCGCAGAATGTAGCGGTCGAGAATGAACCGCTTCACCGGGCGGACTCCGCGCGCCGGCCCAGGAGCCATGCCCGCAAACCGTGCAAGGGCGGCGCCGTGCCGGCGGACCGGCTGCGCCGCAGCAAGATCACGCCCGCCACAAGGAACAGCGCGTTCGGCGCCCACATAATCGAGGGTGGCACGACCAGCCGGTCTGCGAGGGATTCGCCGCCGATGAGTCCGACGTAGTAGATGGCGAAGATCCCGAGACTCATGCCAATGACGAATCCGAGGCCCCCGCGCGGGAATCGGATGGCGATCGGAACGCCGACGAGCACGAAGATCAGGCACGCGGCCGCCATGGCGTACTTCTTGTGGATTTCGACCAGAAAATGGGCCGACGACGTGCGGGCCATGCGGGCCCGGTCCTCGTAGGAGCGCAACTCGGACGCCCGAAGGCCCGGTGGCAGCCCGCGAGTGATTCTGGCCCGCTGCTCGCGCGGCAGCGGGAAGCTCCGAACGCTGGTGGGCCGCTGCGGTTCCTGTGCCGCGAGCGTGGGCGGCAGCAGCCAGGAGGCCCACGAGCGGAGCGCCTGGCAGTAGACGCTCCCCGCTCCGGTCGCGACCTGGGTGTCGGGCT
>CAYWNR010000185.1:0-7035 GCA_964459705.1 uncultured Gemmatimonadaceae bacterium
CTTTAGAGGTAGCTCCTATGGCGTTGCAATCCTTGAACTTATATATTGGCGTGGTTTGGCATTGACGCGCGCACCCCGATCCATGCTGACTGGTGCCCTGGTCGGACGGCAGAGAGGTAAGCGTATGGTACGCAATCACTTCCCCAAGTTCCTCGTGGCCGGCGTGCTGCTCACGGTCTCGGTGGTCCCCGTGCTGGCGCAGGATTCCACGCAGGCGCAAGCGAAGCCCGAGCGTCACGTCGTCCAGGTTGGCGAGACGCTTTGGGGGCTGGCCCAACTGTATCTCGGCGATCCCTTCCTGTGGCCCGAGATCTACCGGCTGAACACCGCGGTCGTCGAAGACCCGCACTGGATTTTCCCAGGGGAAGAGTTGCTGCTGGCGCCGGCCGACCACACGCAGGTCGCCGTCGTGACCGACACCGTCCCGCCACCGGTGGCTCAGGAGCCGGTGGCGCCGCCGCCCACGACCCCGGTCGTGCGCGACACGGTCGCCGTGCAGCAAGAGGCGGCGCGCCGTCCGGTCGAGATGGTGGAGCTCCCGACCGCGCCGCCCGCGGCGCCGCCCCCGTCGCTCACGACGCCGACGATCTTCGCTCGCTCGGGCGGCACCCAGGAAGTGGGAGCGATGGCCGCAGCGTCCCGCGATCGCTACCGTGGCGTTCGGCCCGGGGACTTCTTCGGCGCGACGTTCCTTACCGAGGGGCGGGAGCTGCCGTGGGGCCAGGTGGAGTCCATCGCCGATATCGGAACCGTGCGCCGCGCGGTCGGTGCAACCGCGATGATCTACCAGGACATCAGCATCTCGGCGCCCGCGGGGGCCCTGTACCAGGTTGGTGACTCGCTGCTTGCGGTTCAGCTGGGGAGGGATGTCGGCCACGGGTGGGGTCGTGTGGTCATGCCGACGGCGCTGCTCCGCGTCGTGAGCGCGTCCGGCCCGGACGCGGTGGCGCGGATCGTCCAGCAGTTCGACCAGGTGCGGGCGGGACAGTCCGTTCTCCCGGCTGAGCCGTTCCCGGGTCGGCCCACGGGTCGGCCGCAGCCAGTGACCGGTGGCGTGGAGGGCTTGGTCATAACCATGTCGCAGCAAGGCCCGGTACCGAACCTGGAGGGCGAGTTGTTCGTGGATCTCGGGCGGAACGTCAGCATCGTTCCGGGAGACATGTTCGAGATCCTGTCAGCCGAGTCGGCCGACTATGGGACGGCCGGCCCGCAGGCGCTGGGGGAAGCCGAAGTGGTTCGGGTGAGCGATCGATCCTGCACGCTCGCCATCCGGCGGATCTTCACCACGGGGATCCGGACCGCCGCCCGGCCCGGCACCGCCGTTCCGGTGCGCCTCGTTTCCAAGATGCCCGCCTGAGCGGATGGGGCGGACACGGCGGCCGAGGCGGACCTGACCGACCTATCAGGCGTCGGAACGGTCCGCCTCTTTGTGCCGGCGGTCCGGACGGTCCCGGCGGACACGTGACTGCCACCTCCTCTCTGCCCCTCTGCCCCTCTTTGCCGTTTCTCACTCTGCACTCTGCCTTCCACATTCCCATTCTGCACTCTGCATTCTCCACTCTGTATTCTGTTAGTTTGATCCACCATGGAAGACTCCACGACCAAGGACGAGCGTAGAATGGCCAATCGCGTGCTCGTGACGGGCGGAGCCGGGTTCATCGGCTCGCACATCGCGGATCTCTATCTTGCCAGCGGCTACGCGGTGACCGTGCTGGATAACCTGTCGTCCGGTCGGCGGGAGAACGTCCCCGCCGGCGCGCGCTTCATTGAGGAGGATGTCCGCGCGCCCGAAGCACGGCGCCTGTTGGCCGAAGGTGAGTTCACGGTGCTCAATCACCAGGCCGCGCAGATGGATGTGCGCGTGTCGGTGCGGGATCCGCGCTTCGATGCCGACGTGAACCTGCTGGGGCTGCTCAACCTGCTCGAGGGCGCGCGCGAGGGTGGCGTCAAGCGGGTGGTCTTCGCGTCGTCGGGTGGTGTGGTGTACGGGGAGAGCGACCAGCTGCCGCATCCGGAAACGGCGCCCAAGCTGCCCGTCTCTCCGTACGGGGTCAGCAAGCTCGCGTCCGAGTACTATCTGGCGCAGTACGCCATCCTGCACGGCCTAGAGGTTCGCGCGCTCCGCTACGCCAACGTGTACGGGCCGCGCCAGAACCCCCATGGCGAGGCGGGGGTGGTCGCCATTTTCGGGAGCCGCCTGCGCAACCGCGAGACGATCACGGTGTATGGAGACGGAAGCCAAACGCGCGACTACGTCTTTGTCGGTGACGTCGCGCGCGCGAATCTCCTGGCTACCGAGGTGCCACCGGCCGCGCCGACGTCCATCGACGCGCTGGCGGTGAATGTCGGGACGGCGCACGAGACCAGTGTGAATCAGCTCGCCCAGACGATCATGCAGGCCGCGGGAATCACCGTGAATGTCGAACACGCCCCGGCGCGCGCTGGGGAGCTCCAGCGGAGCGCGGTCGCCATTACCAAGGCGGCGGACGTGTTGGACTGGCGGCCGCAGGTCCCGCTCGCGGACGGATTGCGACGGACGTACGCGTGGCTCGCCAAGGAGGCCGCATGATGCAGGTGACGGGGGCCATCCCGACGAGCTCTTGGGAGTTGCTGACCAACGCCTCGCCTGCGACCAAGCTGATCATGGCGGTCTTGGGGTTCTTCTCCCTCCTGACCTGGTTCTTCATCGCGCTCAAGCTGTGGCAGTTTCGGCGGGTGCGACGGCAGGGGGACCGGGTCTTCGCGGCGCTGGAGCGGACGACGCGGCTGGAAGACGCCTACCTCGCCGTGATGAAGCTGCCGGCGTCGCCGTACGGGCGGATCCTCCGGGAGGGAATCAACTTCTTCGCGGAGCTGCGACCCGGGGCGTTGCAGGCGACAGCGGATCAAGCCCACTCGGTGCTCAGCGTCACGCAGCTGGAAGCGCTCCGGATGGTGCTCGAGAAGGAAATCGGTGCCGAGCGGGACGTGATGGCCACGTACCTCCCGTGGCTGGCGACGATGGGCTCGGTGAGCCCGCTGATCGGACTGCTCGGCACGGTGCTCGGCGTCATGGACTCGTTCATCGGGATCGCGAAGGGCGGCTCCGGCAACATCTCGGCGGTGGCCCCCGGTATTGCGGAGGCCCTGATCACCACCGTCGCTGGCCTCGTCGTGGCGATTCCAGCCGTGATCGCCTACAACATCCTGGTCAACCGGCTCGGCCTGTTCGCCGGCGAGCTGGAAGGGTTCGCGCAGGAGATCATTGGGGCGTTGGCACGGGAAGGGCGACTCTAGTGATGATCAGCAACAAACGGCATGAACGGGAGGTCGGCATCCGTCCCATCCCGTTGCGACGCTGTTGCGGGGAGGCGCGCTAGTGGCTTCACGTCGAGGGCTCCGCGGCCACGGTGAGCTACCGCTCATGGCCGACATCAACGTGACGTCGCTCGTGGACATCGCGTTCACGTTGCTGATCATCTTCATGATCACCGCACCCATCATGCAGGGCGGCGTCGATGTCCAGCTGCCGCGGGCGGAAGCGCGGCCGTTGCAGCCCAAGGAAGGCCTCGTCGTTTCGGTCGATCGGCAAGGACGGGTGTTCGTGGACAACGATCCGCTGTCCATCGCCGAGTTCCGAACCGCATTTCCCGCGATCGTGCGCCAGCGCAATCCCTCCGGCGTGTACCTGCGGGCTGATTCCCGCGCCAGTTACGGGCAGGTCGTGCGGGTGCTGGCGATCATGCGGGCCGCCGGGGTCGGCGACGTGGGACTCGTCACGGAGGCGGAGGAATTCGGGCAGTGAAGTTTCCCGGCCGGGGGCGGCGACGCATCGAAGCGGGGTCACGGGGCGGCACGTTGGCCCTGGCCGCCACGGTCGTGGTCCACGTCAGTGTCGTCAGTGCGGTGCTGGGGTTGTCAGGCGCGACGGCGCCCGCGGCTCCTCCGGTGTACCGCGTCGAGCTGGTGGCGGCTCCGCGACCGGAGCCGCAAGCGCGCCGCGCTCCGGACGTGGTGCAGCGGCCCGCCGAGCGCGCGGTGGCCATCAAGCCACCCACGCGACGCACGACGGTCGCCAAGACCCCACCGCCTCCTGAGAAACCGACGGAGCAACGCGAGCCGGCGCCACGTACGACCCCGAAGGTGGCCCCGGCCGAAAAGCCCTCCACGGGGAGCGATCCCTCGACCGTCAAGGTGGAAGGGCAAGAGTTCCCGTATCCCGAGTACTTGCACAACATCGTGGGGCAGGTCCTGCGGCAGTGGCAGCGCCCGAGCGGCAACGCGGCCCTCCGGGCCGAGGTGTTCTTCCTGGTCCATCGTGACGGTTCCATCTCGAACCTCAGGTTCGTGACCCGGTCGGGGAGTTTCTCCTTCGATGTCGAGGCCCAGGGCGCCATCGAGGCCGCCGCGTCCACCGGCTCGTTTGGTCCGCTCCCGCAGGGGTATGCCGACGACGTGCTCCCCGTGAGCTTCTTCTTCGATCCTCAGCACATGCGATGACGCGGATCGCACGCGGCCTCGTCTGGCTCCTGGTGGTTGTCCCGGTGGCGGCCCGCGCCCAAGACACGGTGCCGCCGCGCGAGGGCGTGCGCGTCGGGATCACGTATCAGCCCGGCGTACGACCCGGGATGTTGGTGTTGGGAGGCGCCGCCAGCGCGCGGGTCGATTCGTTGCGCGCCATCGTCGCGCGCGACCTCGACTACAGCGACCAGTACGAGATGATCACCCTTCCCGCAGACGACAGCCTGACCCTGGGCATCGGGACCGGGACCGCCGGCAGCACGTTCGTGAACTATCGGTTGTTCGCCGCGCTGGGGGCGGACTTCAGCGTCCGCCTGCGGGAGCTGGATGAGGGCGTGACGGTCACGCTGTACGACGTGCGGGGTGAAACGATCCGACGGGAGATGGCGGTCTCGCTGCCGGCGCTCGAGGATCCCGAATTCCGGCTGGCCGTGCATCGGGTGAGCGACGACATCGTGCGATCCTGTTTCGGGCAGGCGGGGATCGCCGCGACGCGGTTCCTGTTTCTCCAGGGGGCGCGCATCTTTCGCGTGGACGCGGATGGGGCCGATCGCACACCGGTATCGCCCCTGGGGGTGAAGGCGTTTTCTCCCGCCTGGGCACCGGACGGCCATCGGGTCGCCTATGCCGAGTTCCACGATGCGGGCGCGCAGATCATCATCCAGAACCTCGCGGATGGCACTCGGCGGACGGTCAGCACCACCGACCGGGGCCTCAACTACACGCCGATGTTCTCCCCGGACGGCAAGACGCTGGCATTCTCCCGGTCGGACGAGAGTGGCACGGACGTGTTCACCTACGACCTGGAGCGTAACTGCTGTGTGCAGCGGTTGACGGCGGGGCGCTTTGCCGACAATCTGAGCCCGACGTTCAGTCCGGATGGGCGGCGGATTGCGTTCGTCTCGACCCGGGCCGGCGCTCCGCAGATCTACGTGATGTCCTCCGACGGCACCGGGCAGGAGTTGTTCGCCCCGTTCGACTACGGGGTCACTGGCAGCTCGAACGCGCCGGAGTGGTCGCCGGATGGGCTGCGGCTCGCGTTCCATCGCGACGTCGGGGGGAGTCCGCAGGTGTTCCTCATGGACGTGGCCAGCCGGACGGTACGGCAGTTGACGAGCGCCGGGCGGAATGAGGACCCCACGTGGGCGCCGGACGGGCGGCACCTGGCGTTCATTTCGGATCGCACCGGGAATCGGCAGATTTGGGTGATCGACTTGGAGACCGGTCGCGTGCGGCAGGTGACGCGCGTCGGGGAGGCGCGTCTTCCGGCATGGTCGGGGAGAGTGTATTAGATTAGGGGATCTTCAGAAGCTCCCTATTCCCTTGGCTGAGAACTGCTTACCATCCAACCTGGGGTGACGCATGAGATTTTCTGTCCCGTTGTCGCTGAGCCTGGGCGCCTTCGTGCTGGCCACGGCTGCGACTGCCTGCAGCAAGCAGCCGCCTCCACCGCCGGTGCCGACGGTCGACTCCGCAGCCATCCGCGACTCCATCGCCCGCGCAGAGGCCGCGCGCCGGGCCCGCGAAGACAGCGCCCGCCGCGCCCGTGAGGAAGCGGAGCGCGCGGCCGCCGAGCGGCGTCGAGCGGACTCGCTGGCCGCCATTGCGCGCGAGACCGAGCGCGTGAGTGGCATGCTGATGGAGCGGATCAACTTCGACTTCGACAAGTCGAACATCCGGCCCGGTGACGCCTCCATTCTCGATCGGAAGATCGCGATCTTGCAGGCGAACCCCGGCGTCTCGTTCACGATCACGGGGCACTGCGACGAGCGGGGCTCGGACGAGTACAACCTCGCGTTGGGGAACCGACGCGCGCTCGCGGCCAAGGCCTACATGGTGAACCGCGGCATCTCGGCCGACCGGATTGCCACCGCCTCGCGCGGTGAGGAGGACCCGCTGAATCCGGGCCACAACGAGGACGCCTGGGCCCAGAATCGGCGTGACGAGTTTGCCATCACCGCGGGCGGCCAGATGTTGAAGGCGCCCGGCGGGATGTGAGACCTGCCGCGTCGCTGATCGCGGTCGTCGTCGTCCTGAGTGGATGCGCGCTCAAGGGCGATGTCCGCCGCGTGGAGCGGCAGTTGCAGACCATGCAGGAGGAGGCAGCCCGGGCGGATTCCGCCCGGGCTGTCGACTTGGCCCGCCTCGCCGACCTCCTGGAAGCCCTCGGTGACACGGTGGCCGTCCACCGGCAGTCGCTCACCGTGCTGCGCGGGGAGTTGCGGACCGATCTCACCGAGATCGAGCGGCAGCTCGTCCAGATCCAGGAACTCACCGGGCAAAGCCAGCAGCGGCTGTCGGAGCTGCGGTCCCAGATGGAGCAGCGGCCCGCGCCGCCGCCCGTCACGGCGTCGGGCCAACCAGCCGGCGCGGGAGCGGACACCGTCGAAAGTGACGTGCCCGGCCCCAATCAGCTGTACGAGCTTGGGCTCCAGCAGCTGCGCCGGGGGAGTCCCCAATCTGCGCGGTTGGCGTTCGATCAGCTGTTGACCAGCTACCCGCAGCACGAGCGGATCCCCGACGCACTCTTCTTCA
>CAYWNR010000186.1:0-7030 GCA_964459705.1 uncultured Gemmatimonadaceae bacterium
AAGCGCTGACGATGCGCGCGTTCGTCTTGCAGGGGCGCGGCGACTTGTCCCGGCTCGCGCTCGCGGACGTCCCGGCACCGGTCCTGCGGCGGCCCAACGACGTGCGCATCGCGCTCCGCGCGGCCGCGCTCAACCATCTCGACCTGTGGACGGTGCGCGGGCTTCCGGGACTCGAGCTCGACTTCCCGCATATCCTCGGCGGTGACGGCGCCGGCGTCGTGGAATCGGTGGGACCGGAGGTTACCCGCGTCCGTCCCGGCGATGCGGTGCTGTTCAATCCGGGGATTTCCTGCTACCGCTGCGAGTGGTGCCACGCGGGCGAGCACTCGTTGTGCGTCGAGTACAAGCTGCTCGGCGAGCACGTGCCGGGGACGCTCGCGGAGTTGCTGGTCGTCCCGGAGCCGAATGTGTTCCCGATTCCGGTCCCGCCAGCGCCGCATGCCCCCATCTCCTTCCCGGAAGCGGCGGCGTACTCGCTCGCGACGCTCACCGCGTGGCGGATGCTGGCCACCCGCGCCAAGCTTCGCGCCGGCGAGACGGTGCTCATCTGGGGAGTGGGGGGCGGGGTCGGCAGCACCGCCCTCCGCGTGGCGAAGCTGATGGGCGCCCACGTCATCGTGACGTCGTCGAGCGATGCCAAGCTCGCGCGGGCGCGGGACTTGGGCGCGGACGTCACGTTCAACCACGCGCAGGTGGATGTCGCGCGCGAGGTCCGCGCCCTCACCCAAAAGCGCGGCGTCGATGTGGTGGTGGACAGCGTCGGCGAGGCGACCTGGGACCAGTCGTTGCGAATGCTCGGTCGCGGCGCCCGCATCGTCACGTGCGGGGGAACCACGGGACCCAAGCTCAACGTGGACGTCCGCCGTCTCTTCTGGTACCAGTGGGATATCCTGGGGTCCACGATGGGGAACGCCGAGGAGTACCGGGAAATCGTCCGGCTGCTCGGGCTTGGTCACCTGCGGCCGCTCGTGGATTCCGTGTTTCCGCTGACGGAGGCGCGCGGCGCCTTCGAGCGCCTCACCGCCGGGGACCAGATGGGGAAAGCGGTCGTCGAGATCGTATGAGGCGCCTGGGTGGGCGGTGCGCCGCGATCCTGCTGGGCACGTGTCTCACGCTCCCCGCATCAGCGTGGTCGCAGGGAACCTGCCCCGGACATGAAGCGACGGTCGCGGCGGGCTGGGCGAGCTACCGGGCGGGTGCCATCATGCAGGCCGACTCGCTCTTCCGAGCGGCGCTCCGCGCGTGTCCCACTTCGGATCCCGCGCGCGTCGGCATCGGGTACGTCGCCCTCCGTGAAGGCTGGCTCGACTCAGCGTCCACGTATCTCGAGGGCGTGGTCGCGCGCCACCCCGGCGACATCGACGCGCTCATCGGCCTGGGCCTGATCGCGGCGCGCCGCGGGGACAGCGCCGCCGCCGTTCGACGCTTCGAGGCCGTGCGCGCCATCGAGCCCGACAACTCCACGGCACGCGACTACCTCCATCGGCTGGTGGTTGTGCCGCCCCCTCCGCGCCCTCCACTCCAGCTGCCGGACACGGTGATCATGCCGGCGCGGGCCCATGGGGATCGGTTCGAGATCCTGGTGGATGGCGCGTGGCGTCCCTTCTACATCAACGGCATCAACCTGGGCGCGGCGCTGCCGGGGAAGTTCCCCAGCGAATTCCCGGACACGGCGGTCTACACGAAATGGATCGCCCAGATCACCGAGATGGGCGCGAACACCATTCGGCTCTACACGATCAATCCCCCGGGCCTGTACGACGCCATCTACAGCTACAACGTGGCGCACCCCGCGCGCCCGCTCTGGATCCTGCACGGCGTCTGGGCGGAGCTTCCTCCAGAGGGCGACTACCTCGATTCCGTCTGGGAAGGCGAGTTCTTTGCCGAGATGCGACGCGTCGTCGATCTCCTCCACGGTCGCGCCGACCTCGCGCCGCGGCCCGGTCACGCGAGTGGGCATTACGTCGCGGACGTGTCTCCCTGGGTGCTGGCGTACCTAATCGGGCGGGAATGGGAGCCGTACTCGGTTGCCGACTTCAACACGCTCCGCGCGAGTGACACGACCTGGTCGGGGCGGTTCGTGCGCGTGAGCGGGGGCACTCCCATGGACGCGTGGCTCGGTCGCGCGCTGGACACGCTCGTCGCGTACGAGACGGCGACCTATCGGGCCCAGCGTCCGGTGGGCTATACGAACTGGCCCACGCTCGATCCGATGCGTCACCCGACGGAGTCCACCGCCGGCGAAGAGGTCGCCATCCGGGAGGCGCAGGGCGAGCGGCTGCCGCGTCGCGTGCGCGAGCTCGACAACGACTCGGTGGGGCTCGACGCCACGCGGCTCCACCCGACCCTGGCGTTTCCCGCCGGCGTGTTCGCCTCGTTTCACGCGTATCCCTACTATCCGGACTTCATGGTGCTCGACCCGGGCTATGGTCGCGCGGCGTCCAGCGAAGGTCCGTCCAACTACTTCGGCTATCTCAAGGATCTCAAGGCGCATCATCCCGGCATGCCGCTGATCATCGCGGAGTACGGCGTGCCCGCCAGCCGCGGCATCGCGCACCTCCAGCCGCAAGGCTGGCATCACGGGGGGCATTCCGAAGCGGACATGGCCGCCATCGACGCGCGCCTCACGCGAGAGATCGCCGAAGCGGGGCTGGCGGGCGGGATCCTGTTCGCGTGGATGGACGAGTGGTTCAAGAAGAACTGGCTGGTGATCGACTTCGAGCTGCCCGCTGAGCGGAACCGGCTGTGGCTCAATCGAATGGACCCCGAGCAGATGTACGGGGTGTACGCGATGGAGCCCGAGCCCGCCGTCGCCGGGGAAACGGCGGGCGACCGCGCGCGCGCGTGGCGGGACGTGCAACCCCTGCGGGTCGATGCGCACGGGACACTCCGAGCAGCCGCGGACGCCGCGGCCCTATGGCTGCGCTACGAGCCGGTGGGACCGCCGCCGGACGAATTGCAGATCGGCTTCGACATGGTGGACTCCACCGCCGGCGCGTTCGCCCTGGCCGGCGACGCCGCACCCCACACGTCCGCGGGGCTCGAAGCCGTGGTCGTGGTTCGCGGAGACACCGCACGCGTCGTTCTGGATCCGGCGTTTCAGCCGTTCAAGGTGTTTCGGTTTCGCCGGCAGTTCACGGAAGAGCACCTCCAACGACCGACGTTCCTGGCGCCGCCTCCGGACACGTTCGTCGGGCGATGGGCGTTGGAGTACAACCGCCCGGTGCATCCGGTGCCGCGCGCAAAGGGTGTATACGAGCCGGCGCTCGTGGTGACGAACCGGGTACGGTGGGGGCGGGATGGTACGGAGTACGCCGGAGCGGGCTACGATCGCGGAGTGCTTCTTCCCGGCGAGCCGCCGGATGGCGACTGGCAGCGGCTGCCCGACGGCTCGGTGGAGCTGCGCATCCCCTGGCTCCTGCTGAACGTCACCGATCCGAGCAGCCGTCACGTGCTCTTCGATCCGGCGGGTGCCACGGAGTCGAGTGATCTCTCGGCCACCCAGGTCCAGAGTATCGGCATCGCGGTAACTTTTCGGTACGGCGAGCGGTGGTCGGCGGGGGGGAGTATCGTCCCGGTGAGCCGATTCACCTGGCCGACGTGGGACGCGCCGCGGTGGCGCGCGCGCCGCCGGCCGGTGTTCGATTCGTTGCAGGCCACGTGGCGCGACCTCGAGCGCCACCTCACGCGGGAGCCACACTGATCCAACGAGTGGCGTTGGTCGTGATGCTGATCCTCGCCTGGCCCGCCGTCGCGCGCGGTCAGGACCGGGCCGACCAGGCCTGGCGGAACGGAGACCTCGTCACCGCCCGCCGCCTCTACACGGAACGGCTCGCCGCCGATTCCACCGACAGTCGCGCGCTCCATCGGATGGCGCTGATGGAAGCGTGGGACGGGCACTACGCTCAGAGTCTCAAGCTGTTCGCGACGCTGCTCGCGCTCGGCCCCAACCTCGAGGCCGAAGTGGACCGTGCCCGCGTGGTGGCGTGGCAGGGCGACCCGAAGGGCGCCATCGCGCTGCTCGACACGCTACTCCAGCGCACGCCGGGGTACATCCCCGCAATGCAGACCCGCGCCGAGTTCTTCGCGATGGCCGGCGAGACGGAGCGGGCGGTCTCGTCGTACGAGCAGCTCGCCCAGATTCTGCCGGAGAACCGATCCGTGCGCAACGCGCGGGCGCGCACACTGTCCTGGGCGTCACGCCTCGACGAGTCCGTCGCGCTGTACGACAGTCTGGTGCGCACCGATCCGACCGACCGCGAGGCGCGTCTCGGCCTCGGTCGCGTGCTCGGTTGGGCGGGGGAGGTGGACTCCGCCGCCGCCGTCTATCGAGGCATGCTCGCGCAGGATTCGACCGACGTCGATGCGTGGGCCGGAATCGCGCAGACGCAGAGCTGGGCCGGTCACCTGCGCGAGGCCGAATCCACGTGGCGCCGGGCGCTGCGCACGGATTCCAGCCATGTGGTCGCGCTGGTTGGTTTGGCGCAGACGCTTCGCTGGGAGGGAAGGGACGCCGCCGCCGCGGACGCCCTGGCGCGGGCCGAGGCCATTGCGCCGACGAACGGCGACGTGCGCACGCAGCGCCGCTGGGTGGACGTAGCGCTCCAGCCCCGCGCCCGGACCACGGTCACGTACGAATCGGATTCCGACGGCAGCGGGATCCTCACGGCGTACGGTCGCGGCGGCGTGCGCGTGTTGCCCCGGCTGGACCTGCGTCCGTACGCGTACGTGCGGTGGCTGGACTTCTCGGCGGGCGGCACGTCGCTCAGCCGCCAGGCGTGGGGAGGCGCGGTCGAAGCGTGGCTACAGATCGAGCCGGGATGGGTCGTGGCCGGCTCGCTCGGCGCGAGCGGATCGGACGCGGACACCGTCGGCACGCAAGTGCGCTGGGGCGCGTGGGCGTCGACGCCGAGTTGGGCACCCGTGATCGCCACCATCACCGCGAAGCGCGAGCCGCTCGACGCGACCGTCCAGCTCGTGCAGAACGGGGTCGCGGTGTCCCAGGGCAACCTCGACCTGCGTGCGACGCCGGGCGCGGGATGGGTGGCGACGGGCGCCTTCTCGGTCGCGCGGTTCACGGGCTCCGCCACGAACGTCCGCACCGCGGGCGCGCTGGGCGTGTCCCGGCGCGTGGTACGCCCGCTCACCATTGGAGCGAATGGGCGCGCCTACGGGTTCTCGAAGGATCTCCAGGACGGCTACTTCGATCCCAGCTTCTACCTGTTGGGAGAGCTCCCGGTCCGGGTGGAGCAGGCGTTCGGTCGCTGGACGCCGAGCGCGGAGGTGGCACCGGGATTCCAGAAGATTGCCGGGACATCGCTGTCCGCGGCTATCCGCCTCGCCGGGGAGCTGCGGTACACCGTCGCGCCGGGGCGCGAGATCGCGTTCTCCGGCGGATACTCGACGCTCGGGCTCTCGCTGTTTGCCGAAGGCGGGGGCAGGTACCGCTACCGGTACGTCACGCTCTCGGGGGCGTGGGGCTTCTGACTGTTAGCCGATAGCCGATGGCCGATGGCCGATGGGCTATAGCCGAGCCAGAAGTGCCACCCGGAACGGCTTTGCGGCAAGTCGGCAATCGGCTGTCGGCACCTCGGCAATCAGCAATCGGCCATCGGCTCTCGGCCGTCCGCTCACATCCTGAACCGTTCGATCCACTGCAAGTCGTCGTCATCCGTTCGCGAGACGAACACGACACCGGGTCCGAAGCCGAGCACCGAGCGGTCGCCGGGCAGGACGACCTGCCGAACGCGACGTCCCCGGGCATCGAAGATGTCGTAGAGGACGTCCTTCGCCTTGCTGGGCTGCGCGCGGTGCACCCATAACTCGCCGTTTGGCGCGGCGAGCACCGACCGGCTCCCCGTGAACGGCGGCATTACCTCTGGCCATTCCATCTTCGAGATGTCCGGCCGGGGCGGCCGACTCGTGCGCCGGCGGCCGTTCTCGACGCTGACCATCAGCCCCCGGGATGCCATCTGGTCGGCCCACGCGTTCTTCTCGTCGGTGCCCACTTTCACCGGCTCGAACGTCACCGCCGGCCCGATCACGGGCTGCGCTGCGCCGAGCCACTCGACGTGATAGTCGGTGGCGCGCGCCAAGCCCACACGACCATCGGGCAGGACGGCCCAGTCGTCGCGCGGCTGGTAGGCTCCGCCGCCCAGCGAGATGCGGATCTCTCCCCGTCCCACCGGCTGCATCGGTGGGAAGTGCACCACGGCGAGCGTGTCGAAGCGGTCGCTGGCGCGGTCCCAGCGGATGAGGGGGGCGGTGCCGGTGCGCGCGCTCTCTTCGAGTCCCGGCATCGCGATGCCCGCAAGGTCGAAGTAGATACGACCTCTGGCGTCCACGCCGCGCGGGATGATCGGGATGCCGGAGGATTGTGATAGGGGAACCGTGGCGTCCGAGATTCGGCCGTCCGGCGTGATGACGAGCAGACGGCGGTTCCCCATGTCCAGCATGAAGGTGGAGTCGGCCGGGCCGGGGAACAGCGGCCCCGGCATCCCGTACTCGCCCGGCCCGTCGCCGAGCCGGCCGATGGGCGTGCTCGTCCCGGTAGCGAGATTCAGCAGGGCCACCGACTGCTCGAGATTGTCCGCGACCACGATCCGGTCGGCACCGAACGTCCGGAAGCCGACCACGGAGCTGAGCGGCTCAGGAAAGGTGGCGTCCGGGCGGTCGAGTGTCTTCTTCGGGACGCCCTGGCCCGCCGCGGGGGTGGTCGCGGCGATAAGTCCGACGAGGGCAAGCACTTGCCGATAGGCTGGATGGGGAGTCATGGCTCGTTTCGTGGGTGAGGATTCGCGGAAAAGATGCGCGAGAGCCACGGGGAGTTGCGGGGGCGCGTCAGAATGCACCGGGCTGCGGAAATCCGGCGATGCACGCGGATGGGGATTGGTGCATAGTCGGAGCCCGGTCGCCGGTGTCGCGGCGGTCGGACTCACTGATCAATCGCGCCGTTGGCGCGAGGAGAATAGACGATGTTCGTGAAGTATGGACGCCTGATCCGCGCATGCGCGGTGGCCATCATGCTGCA
>CAYWNR010000187.1:0-6938 GCA_964459705.1 uncultured Gemmatimonadaceae bacterium
CCTGCCGTCCCGACTCGTCAGGCGCGCGTGTGGTGCGCGGTATGCGGCCCGGTGGGTGGTTCGGCCATCCCGATTCGTCAGGCGCGCACGTGAGCAGCGTTAGGCGAGTCGGTGCGCCGGAATGCGGCCGGCGGGGTCGCTGCCCACGCTCGGCAGGGCGGCTGCCCGGTGACGGAACAACGTCTCGACTCGCCTAACGCTACGGTGATCAGCAGGTGACGAGTCGAGCGCCGGGCGCCCCTGCTAACGCGCGTGGGGTACGCATCTGACGAGTCGAACCGGGGCGCTGGACCGCGCAGGTCAGTTGGGGAGGTTGCTGCCGCCGTCGGTGCGGCCACCGCCCGGACCGCCCGAGCCGCCGCCATCCCCGCCGCGCTCGCGCAGGTAGCGCTCGATATCGGCGATGAGGTCGTCGCCCGAGGGCAGGCGGGACTCATCGGTCATGGACTCCAGGCGCTCGACGTGGGCCTTGGTGCGCTCATCGGCCTGGGTGGCGGCATCCAGCAGGGAACGCGTCTCCAGCGCCTTCATGGGCAGCTCGCCCAGCGGCAGCTCGTGCTCCAGGAAGCGGCCGACGTGCGCCAGCAGCTCCACCGCGGCCCCGGGGTAGGCGCCCGAGACGTAGTGCGGCACCTGGGCGAAGAAGCCCAGCGACGGGATCCCGGCTTCCGACGCGGTCAGCTCCAGCACCGACACCAGCGCCGATGGCACCCGCAGCCGTCCCTCCGGCCCCTGGTCGACGCCCACCGGCAGCAGGCCGCCGTGCGACGCGGTGCCCAGGATGGGCACGGGACGCGTGTGGGCCACGGCGGCGGGAATGGCACCCAGGCTGATCCAGGTGCCCACCCCCATCTCCTTCGCGAGCCCCACGATCTCCGTCGACAGCTGGTGCCAGCGGTAGTCCGGCTCCAGGCCGGTGAGGACCAGCACATCTCGCTCGCCAACGTGTCCCGCGCGCAGGGTGAGCTGCGGCCAGTCCAGCTCCTGCAGCACGCCGTCCACGATGTCCAGGGTGGGGCGCCGGGAGCGATAGTCGTAGATGTTGTCCGAGTCGAAGGTGGCGATGGTTCCGGCATCGGCGGCGAGCTGCTCGGCGGCCAGGGTGGCCGCCTGCCCGGCGTCGACCCAGCCGTCGAAGGCGGCGACCAGGACCGGGTCGGTCAGCTCGGAGCGTTCGAGCAGGGTGTAGAGCGCCATGCCGCAAGCATACGTGGATGGACCGATGGCGTCCTGTCCGCGCCCCGGGCACTCCCGCCGGGCATTGCCTGCTGCGGCGGACCGGGGTGTGGGCGCCATCGGTTTGACCGGCACATGGGGGCATGGGAGAATCCGCCGCGCTCCGCGCTGCGACCACGCGCGGGCATCCGTGGTGGCCTTAGCTCAACCGGCAGAGCATCGGATTGTGGATCCGAAGGTTGCGGGTTCGACCCCCGCAGGCCACCCCAGCTCCACGCTCAACTAGTGCTGTTTCGTGCCGTTCCGACCCGTTCAATATCGGCAGGTGCCGCGCGATAAGGGGTCAGATAAGGGGTCAGGCCTCGAGGGTAAGCCGTCAGCGGATGGGGATTCAGAGCCTGTGAATGGACTCGCTCGTCGAGCGACTTCTGGTACGGCGGCTTCAGTGCCGCGTGCTCGAAGATCTACTGACCTCCTGATGGTTCTTCGGTGTCTCGAGAACGGCAGTTCCCTCGGGCTGACTCGAATGCGATGACAAATGGCACCCGAACCTCACGCCAAAGGTCGCTTGAGGACAAGTGACCTAAGCCCGATGGTGCGGGCCTAGCGCCGCGGGCGCGCTGCCTCTGAAGGGGGAACTGATTGGGCTTTCTGCGCAAGTGGTTCGGCGCTGACCTTCGCGATTCGGAGGTGATGGCGGCGCCAGGTGAGGGCCGGCGGCGCATCGAGATGATCCGCGCCGGCAATGCTGCCGAAGAGCTGGCCCTCGACTTCGAAGCGGCACGGCCCATGCTGCGCCTCTGCACGCTTCGCCAGGAGTTGGTGCCCAGCGGTGACGTGAGCGTCCCCGGCATCGTGCCGAGTCTGAGCGAAGTCGTGGCGCTCGACGCCGGCCGGTCGGTGCGCTACCTGTCGAAGCAGTTGCTGGATTCGTGGGGCGTCGCACTCGACGAGGTGGTGCAGGCGGCACGTGAAGGGGTGCAGGCCCTCGCGCTCAGTCACGACGATCGGGCCTGGGACGGCCACCCGGGCTTTCGAAGCCTGTCGACTGCCGACGGCAGTCCGGTGGCGGGCGCCCTGGCGGCTCAACTCGACAAGCTCGAGCCAGAGGCGCTAGGACTGTTCGGCACACTCATCGGTCTTCCCTCGGCGGATGGCTTCTTCTACCGGGCTCTCAACGATGCCGACAACCTCCGGGCCGACCTGGCCCTGGTGAGCATGTTTACGGTCAGACTATTCAGCGAGTGTCCCAACCCGGCGATCAGACTTCTCCAGCTCCCGCTGTGGCGCCGCCGCGATGGGACGTTCACCGAGGTCGCGTTCACCTTCTCCGAGCAGCCGATCGCGGTGGAGGGGTCGGCGCTCCCGGCGATGGAGGGCGTCCTGACGGCCCTCGATCCGCTCGCCGAGCTGGCGGTCCCCGACTGGGCCCGTACGGTTCTTACCCCGGCCGCGTACACGCGGTTCGCCGGCTGCGTGTCCGCCGTCCTCGGATGCCGACCCGCGCAGGTCGGTGAACTGGGTGATCAACTCGCTCTCCGGGAGCCGGCGGTCATCGTGGCCGGCCAACCCGTCGACGACTGGCCGGTGGTTCTTGAGCAATTCCTCCGCGATGTCGTGCGGCCGCCACAAGAGCCGAGCAGCGTGATGACATGGCTCGAGCCGTTGCGCGATCCCGCCAACGACGCGCGACTGGCGGCGATTCTCTCTGAGCCGGGGTTGTCGGCCGCCGAGGCAGCGCGGCTGCTGGCGATCATTCGCGCCGTCGTCGATGAGCTTGTCGACCGTGGCCTGATCCTGCCCGAGCTGACACCGCGGAGCCTGGTCGATCTCGCCCGCCTGTGCCACGGCAAGCCCGCCGACGACTGGCAGCGGCTCATCGCGGAGGAACTTGGCCAGTCGGGGAACCAGGCTGCCGAACTCGATCGGCTAACCGCGGGACCGTGGGTCGACGCGGCCAAGCATCTTTGGGCGTTCCTGCACCCACAGACCTGGCAGCCGCCAGCAGGGAGCGGTCTCGTTCCGATCCAGGAAGAGGTCCTGCCCGGCGTCTTCTGGCGACCAGTGCTGCACAGCAGCGGCCCGCGCGCCCGCCCGCTCCTGCGCCACATGCTTGAGGCCTGGGAGGTTGGTACTGAATCCGTCCGAGCCCAGGCGAGCCGGATCGTGCTGGCCTATGAGCATGTTGTGGAGCCGTGGCCGGACCCGGGATCCCCGTTGCGCATCATCCGCACCCGAGACCGGGAAGCCGAGTGGCTTGGCCTCTTGCTCCATCGACTTCCAGACGCCTGTCCGGCGGGGCACGTGGTGGCGATCCCGTTCCGGTCGGGGGCGATCCACCTGCCACTGGATGCGCCGGACCTGCTTGCCGTGCTTCCCAGGTTCGCATCACTCGCCGCCGGAGCGTTTCGTGAGGCGAGCCAGTACAACGACCAGCTCTGTCGCAGCCTGTTCTGGCTGCAGCCGGACGGCACGCCGCTGGAGCTGTTCGACTTGTTCAAGGTGCCGGACCGACCGACCGAGCTTCCCGAGGCCTTCTTGGTGGCGCTCGCCTCTCAGCAACCGACGTCGCGCCGACCGACCTAGGAAGGGTTCCACTCCCGCGCAGCCGATGTAGTTCACCAACGGCATGGGGGGGACGGTCGCACGCTCATGTGGCAAACGATGGGGCTTCACGATGCGCAGACGGTTCGTGTCCGGGATCGATGATGCGCAGCGGGTTCGTTCGCCTTGAATGGGTGATCTGAACTCAACCGTGGCAGACCTAACCGCGGGTGCGGTCCCTAACGGCACAGGGCCGTTCTGACCCGTCCAGCGTCCACGAGCGCTGGGAGACCCTGCTCGGAGCGGGACGGACTATGGTCTGAGGGTCGTAGATACGCATCGTGCGGCGATCGACGCGGAGAGCCCGTCGCGCGAAGAGTCCGCAGACCGGGCTGGGGTACCCGTTCGGGGGATGGACACGCTGTGCGGGTCTGGTGCTCCATGGAAGCGTGATTGATGACCTGTCCAACGGGTTCGACAGGCTTGCGGACCTTCAGGCAGTCTTCCGCCTGCTGCCCGAAGATCATCCTTGGCGCGCCGAACACGGCAGGCCCCGCCCGCCAGAGTTTGTGGAGGGTGCCGAGTGGGTAGTCCTGGCCGACCTGCCCAACGCCCGGCGCGGCCAGCATCTGCGCCTGATCCGCTACCGCAGTTGGCGCAACCTGGAATATGAGACCGACGGCGAAGGCTATGTCTTCGCGGGCGTTGACGGCGGCTCCCTGTGGACTACCACCGAGCACTGGCAGGGTCGTCTTCCCTGCCCGCGCTGGCCAACCATGAGCATCCTGTCCTGGCGGGAGGCACTGGTTACTGCTCTCGTGGTCCCCGTCAGCTGCAGTCTGGCCACCGACCGCAGGGCGGCCGAGGTGCTGGCTCGTGAGCTGGCGGCCCTGCTGGCCTTCGATATTGCGCAACACAGCAGACGGGCGCTTCACCGCTAGCGAAGCCACTTGATCGCGGCGACACGGGCTCCATCGCCCAGCGACTCGGGCCAGCTCCACGTCTGGAAATCGCCCGCCGCCGTCTCCGACGTCACGCGCTGCAAGACAATGCTCGTCAACACCTTTGCAGGACAAGCAACGACGGCCTACCACTGCACCAGAGTGGGTCCTAGTACCCGCCTGCGACTCCGGGATTTCCGGAGCCGTTGCCCGGGGTCTGTCGCTCGAGCCTAGTACCAAGGTCCCGGTGACAGGCTGGGACCTGTCTGGCAGGGTGGATGCGACCACAGTCGATGGGGGACCGGGGCAGCATGATCGGCACGCTCGCGCATTCGTCCGACGCGCAGGACGCGGTCGCGCGGGCCCGAGACGCGCTTCAGGGTCACGTGGCGGCGCCGGATGCCCTCTTCGACACGATGCTCCCGGCTTCCCTCCTTGCACTGGATCCCGACCACCTTCCCGATGCGCGGCCACTCCTGGCGCTATACCAGCAGCGACGCCCGTCGTACGGCCGCCAGAACACCGGGCGCTACCGATGGGGACTCTCCTACCGCGCTGAGCCGGGGAGCGTCGCCTACGCCGCTCCGCCAACCGGACGCTGGTGGCGACCGGCCGAGGCCGAGCTGAAGGCGGACAACATCAAGGCCTACGGCCAGCGGCTGATGACACCCGTGGCCATCGCCACCCACTTCGAGTATTGGGGACGGGTCGTTGAGCAGGCGGCAGACCCGGAGGTGGCTCGCGCTGCACGGGCGTTGCTCGCCGAAGCGACCCCGACCGCCGAGCACGACATGGCCGAGTGGAACCTGGCCCTTGATCCCTGGCGTGACGCCTTCGGCCTGTGGCTCCTAGTCCGCCATCCACGTGCCCTTGGGCAGCTGAGAGACGCCACCTTTGCGCTCACCCTCCGCTATGCCGGCATCGCGCAGCGCCAGGACGGTGTTCACGGGCTGCGGCACCCGTTCTTCCGAACGCCGTTCGTGTCGGCCGATGCCGCGCTGGCAGCCGCGCTCTGGCGCTTCGGCGTGTACCCGACGTTGCTGCCGCGCCTGCTGGACAGGACGCGCGCGTGCCAGAGGGCCGATGGCGGCTGGAGCGACGGAAACCAGCCATCAGATGTGCTTACCACCCTGGTGGTTGCCGACCTCCTCAGCAATCTGGATCCTGGGTGGGATCCGGAGCCAACCGCGACGTTCCTTGTCGAGCGGCAGGAACCCGGCGGTTGGTGGCGGGCCCTCGATCCAGAGGTTCCGTGGCTGACCGGCGCCATCGCGGAAT
Source organism: uncultured Gemmatimonadaceae bacterium (assembly GCA_964459705.1). Lineage (GTDB taxonomy): Bacteria > Gemmatimonadota > Gemmatimonadetes > Gemmatimonadales > GWC2-71-9 > JAOTWJ01. The sequence continues at coordinate 5,940 of CAYWNR010000187.1, forward strand.
GGCTGGCTCGGTCGCAACGACCCTTTGCGGAGCGATTCACCTGGCCCCAGGCGGCGATCTGGGCCCGCGACCGCACCACCGGCCTGCCGACCATGGCCTTCTTCGACGAGCTGGCCGGGCTGCTGACGTCGCTCGGGAATGTGCCGATCGAACTGGCCTTCTCGGACCTCGCGCACTTCCACGAGTTCAACGACAGGTTCGGGATGGATGCCGGGGACCGTGCCCTGCGCGCCTACGCCGATGCCCTCTCTGCCATTCCCGGCGCTCTGGTCGTTCGCGATGGCGGCGACGAGGTCCTCGTCGTCGGGACGCCAGCGATCACCGGGCGACTCGGGGCCCAGATGGACGAGTTCCGGCACGCGTGGCCGGAATGGGCGCAAGCTCAGGCAGGCATTCAGCCCGGCGACGTGGTGCCGCGGATCCTGACCGTTGAGGGAACGGCTGGCGAGCTTCGCCGCCTGCGGAACAAGCTGGGCTCGCAGATCGGGCCCTTCAAGGCGATGGTTCCGGACCCGGGCCGCTCCGGCGCCATGGCGCGGCTCTACCCCGAGCGAGGTTTCGCCATCGAGTACGACGGCACCGACCATGGCTGAGCTGCCCTTCAGCCGCCCGCCGTGGGCTCGACCGATCGCCGCAGCCTACGCGGCCGGCCCGGGGTCGGTGCTCGGCGCGTTCGAGGCCGGCAGCCTGGACACACTCCTCGTCGACGCGGAGGGTACGGTCAACGGTCACGCGGCCAACCTTCTGGCCGTCATGCGCTTTCAGTGGGCGGAGTCAGCCGAGGAGGCCTACCAGTGGGCGCAGGTCAGCCTCGAAGCCTTGAAGCGGGCGGAGCGCCTGGGTTGGCCGAGAACCGCGAGCCGGCGCTGGCAGCTGGAAACCATTGTGAGTGCGGTCCACCGCCTGGGTCCCAGGGATGGCGACCCCGTCCTCGACCGCGATCAGGTCGTGGACTGGCTGGCCCCCTTGCTCGACAAGCACCCGCTCGACCTGGAGGAC
>CAYWNR010000188.1:0-6926 GCA_964459705.1 uncultured Gemmatimonadaceae bacterium
CATCGTGCACCGGGACATCAAGCCCGACAACGTGATGATCTCCGGCCGCCACGCCGTGGTGACGGATTTCGGCGTCGCCAAGGCGGTGAGCGCGGCGGGCGGCGAGAAGCTCACGACGGTGGGCGTCGCCGTGGGCACCCCCACGTACATGGCGCCCGAGCAGGCGATGGGCGAGGTGAACGTGGACCACCGCGCCGACATCTACGCCGTTGGCGTGCTCGGCTACGAGATGCTGACGGGCAAGCCGCCCTTCGACGGCCCGACGGCCCAAGCCGTCCTCTCGGCCCACGTACTCGAGGCGCCGCCCAATCTGCGTGAGTTGAGGGCGAGCGTGCCGCCGGTGCTGGCGGACGCGCTGGCGCGCTGCCTGGCCAAGGACCCGAAGGACCGCTGGCAGCGCGCCGAGGAGCTGCTGAATCAGCTCGAGATGGTGGGCATGACGCCGAGTGGGGGGGTGACGCCCACGGATACGCGCCCCGTCAAGGCGACCGATACGCGGCAGCCCATGAACCGGCGGACGTGGATCGCCGGTATCGTTGCGGCGGTGGTCGTGGTTGGCGGTGGGGTGGGGGGATGGGTGTTCGTGCATGGGCGAGGAGGGAGCGGCGGGATCCAGCGGATTGCCGTGCTCCCGATCGAAGACATCTCGGGGAAGGACGACCTCTTCGTGGACGCGCTGCACGCCGGCCTCACGAGCGCCTTGAGCGGGCTCGGGGTGGGCGTCGCGCCGCGCTCGACCATGATGATCTACAAGACCGATCCCAAGCCCACGCGCGAGATCGCGCAAGAGCTCGAGCTCGACGCCGTGATCGAAGCCACCGTGTTCCGGGCGGGCGACGTGATGCGCATCAACGTGCAGTTCGAGGATCCCAAGACAACGCGCAGCCTGTGGTCCGACGTGTACGAGCGGAACGTGTCGGACGTACTGGCGGCGCAGAACGACATCGTGGCCCGGATCAAGGCGGGCGTCGCCGGCGCCCTTGGGATTACGGGCACCAGCAGGTCACCAGGAGACAGTCGATGAAGCAGCTGGCATCTGGAGCCCATCAGATCACGCGACTCGGCGTGATTGGCATTCTTGGGACGTTCGTTGGTTGCGCCGGCGGGGAAAGCGCACCCCCAACCCCCAGAGCCCTGGGGCCGGATAGCGCGAACGTGCGGGCTGGTACGTATTCGCCGGACGGCAGCCAGATCGCTTACTGGGCGGAGCAGCCGGACAGCGATCAACTGGAGGTAGCCCGGGCCGACCTCAGTGGCCCACGGACGCTCGCCGCCAATGCTCCCGGGTTTGACTTCGGCCCACCAACGTGGGCTCCGGACGGTCGGACGTTGGCGTTCGCCAAGGTCGGTGGGGGCCTCGCCGACGTTTGGATTGCAGCGGTCGAGAGTGGCGCGGCGCGGCGTCTCACCGACGCACCGGGAGTCGAGGCTCCCCTGGCGTGGCATCCTTCGGGCGATCGGCTGGAGTACCTTGCGTCCGGCCAGGGCGGTACGGTGCGGACGGAGGTCCTGAACATGACTACGCTGGCGTCCTCACCCGCGTTCGCGGAAACCCGTCCGGCGCTCGGGTACTGGTCCCCGGATGGCAGCATGATCGCCTATCAGCTCGTTGCAGGCAGCGGCGTCTTCACACTATGGCTCGTGGACAGCACGGGCGGCAACGCGCGCCAGCTCACCACGGAGGGGTTCGAGGAGTTTGACGAGGTGTCGCCGTGGTCGCCCAATGGCACGCGGCTGCTCTACACGTCGCGCCGCACCGGGACCCGCGACATCTGGGTCATGCCGGTGTCCGGGGGGGAGCCGCTCCAGCTCACCCACGACGTGCGGGACGACTACGCGCCCGCCTGGTCGCCGGACGGGCAATGGGTGGCGTTCCTCTCCGACCGCGGCCGGCAAACCGACGTCTGGCTCGTCCCCTCGGATGGCGGAACCGAGGTCCGGGTAACCGACAACGCCGACGTCGAAACAGCGCTGCGGTGGCGACCGGGTACCAACGAACTCAAGTACGAGGTCCTGACCCAGCGCGAGGCCCTCTGGGCGCATTCGCTTGCCGACAACAGTGAGCTCCGGCTCACGACGGATCCCGTGCGGCTCGCGACTAGTTTCGACGTCAACCGTGACGGGTCGAAGGTTGTCTTCGCGGTAATTCGCGGCGGCGGCGTGCTCGACCTGCTAACGGCCCCCGTGGCCGGTGGCGCGCCTGAGCCGCTCGTTTCCAACTCGAGCAACAACACCGATCCGCGTTGGTCACCGGATGGATCGACGGTGGCGTTCACGTCGAACCGGACCGGCAACGACGACATCTTTGTGGTGGATGGGGCGGGGGGAGCACCCCGCGCGCTCACGAGTTGGTCGTCGAACGAGGGCAATCCGCGATGGATGCCGGACGGGTCCGGTGTCTACTTCCTCTCCGATCATGAGAGCAGCACCTTTCTGCGAGAATTGTGGCTCGTGCCCGCGGCAGGTGGCGAGCCCCGCCAGATCACGCATGACGGCAAGGTGCTGAACGCCGAGCTGATCCCCCAGTCGCCGGATCTGCTTCTCGCCGTGCTGGGTGACAAAGCCGGGGAGTTCACGTTGCAGCGCCTCACGCCGGACGGCACGCTGCACCCGCTGTGGGACCGGTCGAACGCGATCGGCTACCTCCCGTCCCCCGACGGAAAGAACCTGGCGCTCCTCACCATCGAACCGGATGGCACCAGGCCCACATGGCTGATCTCGCTCGCCACGGGAAAGGCACGGCAAATCCTGCAAACCAACGAGGAACCGCGGGACTGGTCGCGGGACGGCAGTCGCCTACTCTACACCGTGGGGGGGGCGGTGCCGGACTTGGCGATCCTGACGATCGCGGACAGCGCGGTCGAACGGATCACCAACACGCCCGACCGGCGGGAATGGGGTGCCAAGTTCACGTCCGACGGCAAGAGCATCGTGATCGCGGGTGGGACGAGTCAGAATCGGATGTTTACCGTCGATGTGGGGAAGTTGATTGGACGATGACAGCCGTGCAGCGCGCAGCGTGTAGCGTGCAGCGTACCTGCCTGCGACGGGGAGTTACGCTGCACGCTGTACGCTACACGCTACGCGACAGGGCCTCATGACCGACGTCACCGCGAAGCTCTCCACCGCCCTCGCCGACCGCTACCGGATCGAGCGCGAGCTGGGCCAGGGCGGCATGGCCACGGTCTATCTCGCGGAGGACCTCAAGCATAAACGCAAGGTCGCGCTCAAGGTCTTGAAGCCCGAGCTGGCGGCCGTGCTCGGCGCCGAGCGGTTCGTGCAGGAGATCACGACGACCGCGAGCTTGCAGCACCCGCACATTCTCCCGCTGTTCGACTCGGGCACCGCGGACGGCTTCCTCTTCTATGTGATGCCCTTCATCGACGGGGAGACCCTGCGCGATAAGCTGGACCGCGAGACGCAGCTCGGCATCGAGGAAGCCGTCAGGATCACCACCGAGGTGGCTGATGCGCTGGAGTACGCGCACCAGCACGGGGTGATCCACCGGGATATCAAGCCCGAGAACATCCTGCTGCACGCCGGTCGGCCGATGGTGGCGGACTTCGGGATTGCCCTGGCGGTGAGCGCGGCGGCGGGCGGGCGGATGACGGAGACGGGCCTGAGCCTGGGCACGCCGCATTACATGTCGCCCGAACAGGCGACCGCGGACAAGCACGTCACCGGTCGCTCCGACATCTACTCGCTCGGGTGCATGCTGTACGAGATGCTGACCGGAGACCCGCCGCACACGGGCTCGTCGGCCCAGGCGATCATCATGAAGATCGTGACCGACACGGCGCGACCGGTGACGGAGCTCCGGAAGTCGGTCCCGTCGAACGTGGCCGCCGCGGTGGCGAAGGCGCTGGAGAAGCTCCCGGCGGATCGGTTCGAGAGCGCCAAGGCGTTCGCCGAGGCGCTGACCCATCCGACCGTCTGGACCGTTGGGTCCCTCGGAACGGTGGGGTCCGTCGCGGCCGCCGCCCCCTGGCGCATGCGACTGCGCGATCCGTTCGTCCTTGGGCCCTCCCTCGTCGCCGTGGCGGCGATCGCGGCGGCCATCGCGCTGGCGCGACGACCGGCAGCCCCCGCGCCGGTGCCGCCGATCCGTTTCGTCATCTCCGCGACCGACAGCACGAAGCCCGTGCCGAACTTCCCGTGGCCGGCCGCCATCTCGCCGGATGGTGGCACCGTCGTGTACACCGTCGCCCAGGGCGCGACCAGCTCGATGTTGTACGCTCTGCGGACCGACCAGTTGGTCGCGCGTCCCATTCCCGGCACGACGAATGCCTACCAGCCGTACTTTTCGCCGGACGGCGCCTGGCTCGCGTTCGAGGCGAGCGCCAAGGAGCGGAAGGTGCGCCTCGATGGGAGCGCGCCCGTGACGATCACGGATGCGAATGGGGCGAACGGCGCCGACTGGACCGTCGGTGACGTCATCGTGCTGGGAACGCAGGGCGGCTTCCTCGGGTTGTCGCGCGTGAGCGCAGCCGGGGGCGCGGCCGTCGCCCTCACCGAGCCGGATACGGCGAACGGGGACCGCAATCATCTCTGGCCCATCGCGCTGCCCGACGGAGAGACGATCGTCTTCACCATCTGGTCCGGGACTCTCGCGTCGGCACGGTTGGCGATCACCTCCCTCGACGACGGTCGGGTGGTCCCGCTGGGGATCAACGGCATTCGTCCGCTGGCGGTGTTGGACGGCATGCTCGTGTACGTGCAGGCTGACGGTGCGGTGATGGCCGTGCGGGTGGATGGCGGGCACCGGCGCATCGTCGGCAAGCCGATTCCGGTGCACGACCCCGTCCAAGTCGCGGGTGCGAACAACGGCAATTCCGAGATCTTCCTCTCGCGCGGCGGGGCGTTGGTGACGTCCCGGGGAGGAGCGAGCGGCAGGCTGGCCTGGATCACCCCCGGAGGACACACGGAGCCGGTGTTACCGGATGCGCGCGCCATGGCATTCCCCCGGCTTTCGCCGGACGGGCGTCGGATTGCCGTCGTGGTTTCGCAGGATGGGAAGACGGACGTCTGGATCTATGACCGGGCGCTCTCGACCTTCTCCCGGCTCACCTCGGCGGGCACGGTGACCTCCGCGGAGTGGAGCGCCGACGGGTCGCGCGTGCTGTTTGCGGCCGCGGGCGAGGAAGCGCGAGGGACGGTATGGTCGCAGGAGGCGTCCGGCGGCTCACCCGCCGAACAACTCTTCTCGAATCCGTACCTGACCCCTGTGGCGACCATTTCCCCGGACGCCCGGTCGCTGCTCGTGGCCTCCCTCCGTGAGTCGTGGGATGTCTTCCGCGTCGCGCTCGATTCGGATCGGGTGGCGCGGCCCTATCTCACGACGGATGCGTTGGAGACGCAGCCACGGTTCTCGCCCGACGGCAAGTGGGTGGCCGTCGCGTCCGATGAGTCGGGGCGGAACGAGGTGTACGTCCGCTCATTCCCCGCGCCCGCGTCCAAGATTCAGGTCTCGGCGGCGGGCGGAACGGAACCGGTGTGGTCTCGCGATGGGACCCGTCTCTACTATCGAGCGGGCTCCGCGCTGCTTGCAGCGCGAATCACGCTCTCGCCGACGTTCACCTTGCTGGGCCGCGATACCGTGCTTTCCGACGCCGCATTCCTGACCGCGTCATTCTCGGCCAACTACGACGTGGCGGCCGACGGCAAGCGCGTGCTGGCGATCGTGCCGGACCGGAACGACTACGAGCTCATCGTGTCGCCCAACTGGATCACCGAGTTTCGCCGGCGCGTTGCCGAGAGCGCAAGCGGGCCGTAGGGTCTCGCATGGTGCGGGAATTGATCATGGTGGGGAACGTTCTCGAGGATCTCCGTCGGAACGTGAAGCCGTAGGCCGAGACAACGGGCCTCTTGCATGTCCAACAAGGAACGCTGAACGCCGGACGCCCAAGTTGAGCAGCGGGGGCGGCGGGCGGCTACCATAGCTGAAGGGCTCGCGTTGCCTAGCCGATGATATCATATTATAGTATCTGATATCATTTGGTAGGAAGACGCTATGGCTACGGTGCAGATCAGCGCGCGGATCGACGCGCGGCTCAAGAAGGTGCTGGATGAGGTGTGCGGCTCGCGCGGCATCATCATGAATCACTTCATTCAAGAGGCCATCCTGGATCGGCTGGAGGAGCTTGAGGATGTCGAGGACCTCAAGGCGATCCGGCACGAGCCCACGCGCCCACTGGCAGACGTCCTGGCCGACTTGAAGCTCGATGGCGCGGTATAGCCTCGAGATCAGCCGCACCGCCGAAAAGCAGCTCCGCAGACTCTCCGCCGCGGCCCGACGCCGCGTGGCGCGGGCCATGGTTGCGCTTGGGGATGACCCCTGGCCGCCAGGATCGCGGAAGCTCATGGGCTATGACGACGTCTTCCGGATCCGCGTCGGGGTGTATCGGATCCTCTACAGCGTCTCCGGTCGGCAGCTCATGATCATCATCCTCAAGATCGGACACCGGAAGGACATCTACCGCTGAATCTCCGCGGTGTTACCAGCCCTGCAGGCAGCTACGCTGCACGCGGTACGTCAGAACGCCCACGCCTAGCCTCCGAGCAACGTTCTCAGAAACACGTCGTCCTTGTACTCGGGCCCAGTGTTATGGCCGAGGCGCACTACGACGAGGCCCGGCGTCGGCAGGATGTACAGCCGCTGCCCTCTGGCGCCCGCGGCCAGCAAGAGATCGTGCGGCAGATCCGGAGCGAAGATGAGATGGTCCTTGGCCCCCGCGCGTTGCACACCGGGCGGAGGTGGCCGTGAGGGGGCGGGAGCGTTGAGCCAGACACCCAGCCCGTAGTTCGGGTTGGCCGCGCTGCCATGACCGCACTCGGCCAGCGCGGCGCCGGGGACGAGCTGCCGGCCGTGCCACGTTCCCTTGTCGAGGAGCAGCAGCCCGAACCGGCCCCACTCCCGGGCCGTCATC
>CAYWNR010000189.1:0-6922 GCA_964459705.1 uncultured Gemmatimonadaceae bacterium
AAGAAGCCCGACGACCGGTTCGGTGACGTGGTCGAGTTCCTGACGTCCCTTGGCGGCCGGCGCCCGCGCCGCCCCCTGTCGACGCATCGGGTCGAGACCACGTCGTCCTCGGCCGTTACGGCACCGCTTCACCGGTTCCGCTCGTCGCCGGCGCGGCGCGCGGGCGGGCTCATCGGTCTCGGGCTCGCGGCCGCCGCGGCGCTCCTCGTGGTGCCGCGGTTGCGCCCGAGTGACGCTCCCCTCCCGCCGGTCACGCTGGCACCGGTCACGACTCCGCCGGAAGCAGAGGCGCAACAGCCTCCACCCGTCGTCGCGGCCGGCCGGCTTTGGGTGTCGGTACAACCGTGGGGATGGTTGTCGGTTGACGGGGAACGCGTCGGGCAAACACCGGCGATGGGGATCTCGATTGCGGCGGGCAAGCATCGGATCCGCGTCGATCGCGATGGCTACGTCCCGTACGAAGAAGAGATCGATGTCGAGCCCGGCATGGATGTGAAGCGCGCGAATCTGACGCTGGAGGCGAAGCGCTGATGAGGACGGTGAGATTGACCTGCCTCGCCCTGCTCTCGGGGATGTTGGCGATGTCCGGCCGCCTCGCGGCCCAGTCCCCGGACAAGGAGCTGGCTCAGGGGGTGCAGGCGTATCGCGAGCTGGAGATGGAGTCCGCCAGCTGGCTCCTGCGGCAGGCGCTGAGCAGCGACCGGTTGAAGTTGGACGATCGGAAGACCGCCCTCAGCTATCTCGGGGCCGCGGAGTTCTACCGCGACCGCCGTGACTCCGCGCTGTCCGCCTTTGGTCAACTGGTCCGTCTCGAGCCCGACTTCCGGCTCGACCGGCTCGTGTTCCCGCCGGACGCGCAGGACGCCTTCGAGGAAGCCCGCCGTCGCAACCCGAGCGTGCGGGTGACGGCACGTTCGACAGCGTTCGCGCCCAACGGGGCGGGTCTCCCCGTGCGGCTCGACGCCAACACGCCGCAGGTGGTCGTGCTGACGTTCGAGTCCGTGAGCGGTGACGTGATCGACACCGCGTACCGGGCACGCATAACGGATACGACGACGGTGTTCTGGAAAGCGCGCGGTGACGCGGCAACGCCCGCACCGGTTGGGGGATTCGTATTGGGCGTGAGTTCCCTCGACGGCCGCGGCCGAGTGGCGCGACGGGTCGAGCTTCCCGTGCACGTTACACGGACGCCGGAGAACGCCCTCGCCATTCCCGACCCGCCGCAGATGCTGCCGGTCCGGCAGCCGGCGGGCCCCGCGTTCGTACGCCTCGGACTGGGGATCGCCACCGCGACGGTTGCGTACTTCGGGACGCCGCTGTTCACGGACAACGCCGCGCCGCGCGTGCTATCCACCGGATTGTTCGCCGTCGCGGGGGCGATCGGGTTCTGGGACGCGCGACCGGGCAAACCCCTCCCGGCCAACGTGGTGGCCAACGAGACGGCTCGCGCCGCCTGGCGCGCCCACGTTGCGAACGTCGAGGAAGAGAATCGACGTCGCGCGGTGGGGGGGACGGTGCATGTTGAGGTGGGGGGGGTGCGGGTGGCGGCGGAACGATAGAGCGTACAGCGTGCAGCGTGCAGCGTGCAGCGTGAAATGTGAAACGTGAAACGATCTCCGGGGGCGGAGTCGTTTCACGTTTCACGTTTCCCGTCGCTGCACGCTGCCCCCAGCACCCGGCACGGCCGCCCCCCCCACGCAACCCTTTCCCACCCGCATGTGTCTCTCCAAGGACGAGGCCTGCCCGAAGGCCATTGCTCTTCCTTGGAGGATCCATGCGCTCGTTTGTTCTCGCCCTGTGCACCGCTGCCCTCATCGGTCCGACCACCGCGCGGGGTCAGGCCGTTGGCGCCCGGGTGGACCGCGTCCGCGATGGGTCTGTCCGGATGAGCTTCGCCACTCGTGACAACGTTTGCGGGGACGGGCAGTTCATTGGGGTGGATCGGGCGGACGCGTTCTGGATGTACTCGAGCTGGGAGAATGGCTTCTCGACCAACGTGCTGCGAGACGTGCGGCCGGATTGCGCCACCGGTCCGCTCCGGCTCGTCGTCGTGAAGGACGGCGGCGCGATCACCGAATTGCGGGCCGCGGTGGGGGTGGCGTGGCGGCCGAGCGAGACGGCGACGGATCTCGGTGTCGTCTCCGCGCCGGATGCCGCGGCGTGGTTGATCGGACTCACGGAGACGGGGAGCGACCGCGTCGCCCGCGTCGCGTTCCTTGCCGCGAGCGTGGCGGACAGTGCGCGCGTGACGGGGCGGGTCCTCGAGGTCGCGCAGAATCGGAAGTTGTCGGAGGACGTGCGCGAGCGGGCGATCCGCTGGCTGGCTGACATCGCCCTGGCCGAGGGTCGTGGGGACGAAGCGGACAAGGCGCTCAAGGCGATGGCGAGCGACGGGAACGAGGCGACGGCGATCCGCGAGCGGGCGGTTCGGTCGCTCGGGACCTCGTCGGCGAACCGCGCCTATCTCCGCTCGCTGTACTCCCGTATCAGCGAGGAGTCGTTGAAGGAGCGGATTCTCCGCGAGCTTGGGAGCGGGGCGACGGCCGAAGACGCGGCGTGGGTGCGGGACGTGGCACTCGACGCGCGTGAAGCGACCGCCCTGCGGGAACGGGCCGTGCGCGTGCTCGGGGAAGAGCTGGGCAGGAGTGGGGATGTGCGGGACCTGTACGCGAAGCTCGACCGGGCGGCCCTCAAGGAGCGCGCGCTCCGGGTGGTGGCGGAGCACGACGACGCGGGGGCGATGGCGTGGCTGCGTCAGGTGGCCGAGGATCAGAACGAGGTGATGTCGCTGCGGGACCGCGCCATCCGGCTCCTCGCCGAGCGCGACCAGCTCACGTACCTGCAACAGATCTATCCCCGGCTCGATCGAGCCGAGCTGCGCGAGCGCGTCCTGCGCTCGGCGGCCGAAAGCGGAACGCCGGAAGCGGCGGCCTGGCTGACGACGATCGTCCTGGATCATTCCGAGCGCAGCGATCTCCGGGAGCGGGCCGTGCGCGAGCTGGCCGAAGGGCACGCGTCGTCGGCGGACCTGGCCGACCTCTATGACGGTATCGACGTTTTAGCGGTGAAACAGCGGCTCGTGCGCTTGCTGGCCGAACGCGGCGATGACGTGGCGGTCCGGAAGCTCTCCGACATCGCCGCCCGGGATCCCGATCCCGCCATGCGGCGCGAAGCGAGCCGCCGGTTGGGAGAGCGGACGCGGAACCCGTGATGTGAGCGTGGACGGCGCGCCCCTACCGCGCCGCCGGGACCACGTCATCCGCGATGACGTTGAACATCGCCGTGTACATGGCGTCCACGTCGCCCAGGCCAAGGCCGCTCCAGTCGGCCGTCACCAGCGCCACCAGATCCCGCGCGGGCAGCACGTAGAGGTATTGGCCCCCGTAGCCCCAGGCGAAAAAGGCTCGCGGTTGATCGGTGGTCCACCAGAGATAGCCGTAACTGACCCCATCCTGGTCACCCAGGCTACCGCGCCAGGTAAAGGCCGGCGTCGAGACCCTGGCGACCCAGGCCGCCGGCACGATTTGGCGATCACCGGATACGCCGTCCTGGAGCATCAACTGCCCGATACGGAGCAGGTCCTGCGCGCGGAGGCGAATCCCGGCGCCGCCGTTGACGTGACCGTCCGCCAGTTGCTCCCATTCCGCCGACGTGATCCCGGCCGGGTCGAACAGGTACCGCTTGGCGAACGCCGGCAAGCTCGTGCCCGTCGCGTATTCGAGCACCACGCCGAGGATGTGTGCCCCACCGCTGTTGTAGGTGAACTGCTGGCCTGGAGCGGCCGCGTGGGGCCGGTCCAGCACGTACTGGACGTGGTCCGACGCGGCGATCCAGTCGTTGTAGCCGGCGGCCGTTTCCTCATCCCAGGCATAGCCCGAGGTCATCGTGAGCAGGTTCCGGATGGTGACCTGGCGGTCGTCATCGTCGAGGACGTAGTCCCCGTCGAGAAACTGCCCGATGCCGGCGTCGAGGTCGGGCAGGAATCCCTCCGCCTGCGCGATGCCGGTCAGAATGGAGACGACGCTTTTCGTGACGGACCGGACGTCGTGGAGTGTGTTCGCGTTGGCGCCGCCGAAGTACCGTTCCAGCACCAACCGTCCGTGGCGAGCCACCAGGAGAGAGCGGAACCGGGAGATTCCCGCCGCATGCATGACCGCGCTGTCGAGCAACGCCCCGTCCATGTCCACGTCCGCCGGCTGCGTATGCAGCCAGGCGTCCGCGACGTCGATCGGTCCCGACGCGGGCGGGGCGGTGGCGTCGGAACACGCCGCCAGGGAAACCGCGAACACCGCGACCCCGGCACGGAGTAGTCCTGCGATCGGGCGGGCCATGTCGCTCATGCTACCCCTCTCGGCCCGTCTCGGCCACGCGTGTTTCGGTCCCGTGCGCCCAGGGGTATCTCCAGGGAGGCGGCCCTCGGGGTCAGAAGACCGACCCGCCGGTCGTTCTGCTAGCAGAGGAACGCCCATGCGCTTCGTCCGTCCGCTGATCGTCGTTGGCGGGCTTCAGCTTGTCACCCTTCCGGGCGCCGCCGCGCAGCAGGTGGGGCCCGACAGCGTGGTCGCCCGTGGAACCGTGCTGGGCACGATCTTGGACGCGAGCACCGGTCAGGCGCTGCCGGGCGCCGTGGTGCTGCTCGAGCCGGGGCCGGCCGGGGCGGTGGTGCCGGCGCGCGGTGCGCCGTTCTGGGCGACCGGGAGAACGCAGGTAACCGACGCGCAGGGCGCGTACCGGTTCATGCGCCTGCCGCCCGGCGAGTACCGCCTGCTGGTGCGGCGGCTTGGGTACCGACCGGCGGTGGTGGCGGTGGACCTGCGCCAGAACAGTCCACTCCGCCTGTCGGTGGGGATGACGGTCCAGCCCATTCGGTTGGAGCCGACCGAGGTGACAGCCCCGCGAGCCCCGTTCCGTCCGGCGGGGAGCGGGACGGACGTCGAGTCGTTGGGCCGGGTGGATGTCGAGCTGTATCGCCAACGCGAGTTCCTGGAGAGCGACACCCGCGCGCTCACGCAGAGTGACCTGACGGAGGCGGTGACCCTCGGCGAGACGGATCTGTTCCGGGCGTTGCTGCGGCTACCCGGTGTGACGACGCGCGACGACTTCACCGCCGAGTTGTGGACGCGCGGCGCGGCGTGGAGCCAGACGCGCGTCTACTACGACGGTATGCCGCTGTTCAACCCGCTGCATACGGTCGGTGTCTTCTCGGGGGTCGATCCGGACGCGGTGGGCGCCGCCTTCTTCCATCCCGGCGGGCGCGGCGCGGCGCTTGGCGAAGGCGCGGCGGCGGTGCTGAATCTGGCGTCGCGGCCGGCCCGGGGCTCCGAGATCGGCGGCTCGGCCGAGCTCTCGGTGGTGAGCGGCCGACTCGCGCTCGACGGACCGCTGGGCCGACGAGGGGGATGGATGGTCGCCGGTCGGCGGTCGTACGTGGATCTGCTGACCGATGCGTTCGTGGACTCCGCCGGGCGAATCCCCTATGCGTTTCAGGATCTCGCGTCCCGCGTCGACCTTCCGCTGGGCGGCGCGTCGTCGCTCGTGGTCAGCGGCCTCTGGGAGCGCGACGATCTGCGGGGAACCGTACGCGATCTGCTGCGTGACAACCGCGGGCATTGGGGGAACGCGGTGCTGCGCGCGAGCGTCACGACGCCGCTCGGCGGCATGGTCATGCGACACACGCTGGGGCAGAGCCGGTTTGCCGCGAACGTGACGCGTCTGGTGCTCACGGATACGACGGGAACGCCGCTCGACACCGGAGTGAAAGTGGTGGTGCCGGTGCAGCAGCCCACCGAGAACGGAATCACCCAGACCATCCTGTCCGGCTCGCTCGAATCCGGTGGAGCACGGGGGTGGTCCGCCGGCTACGAGGTGACGGGTCTGAGCCAGCGCTACGTCGGGCCGGTCCCGCGCCCGTACCCGCTGGTGGTGGCGCTCGACACGCTCCAGCTGAGCGTGCGACGCGCGGTGGTGGCGTTTTGGGGCACGCGCCGCTGGGGCACCGGTCGATTCGCGCTGGATGCCGGCGTGCGACTGGAGCTCCCGGGTTCGATGGCGAACGTCCCGGAACTGGCGGTGGCGCCGCGCGTGAGTGCGCGATACGCAACCGGCCCGACGTTCGCGTTGTCGGCGGCCTTCGCGCGCACCTACCAGTACACCCAGACGATCGCGCCGGCCGGGACCGGCGTGGGGCCCGACCTGCACATCTCCGACGTCTGGGGTATGGCGGATGATACGGTGCCGGCGCTCCGGAGCGACCTCGCGACCCTGGGAGCCGAAGCGTGGCTCGGGCCGGGATGGCTCGGGACGGTGACCGTCTACGGCCGGCGCGTCACGGGCGTCGCGGTGCCCGATCCCGAACCGGGGTTCCCGGTTCAAAGGCGGCCGCTGTTCGTGACGGCGACGAACCGCGCCGCGGGCGTCGAGCTCTCGGCTCGCCGCGTCATGGGCCGGGTGACGGGCTCCATGGCCTACAGCGAAGGCGTCTCACAAATGGCGGCGTCTGGGTGGACGTATCCAGCGAGCGCGGAGCGCCGCCGGATGCTCGACGTGACCGGGATGGTGCGGATCGCTCAGGGCTGGCGGGCGGGCGCGGCGTTCACGGCGGCGAGCGGCGCGCCGTTCACGCGGTTCCTGTTGCACACCGTGGTGCCGACGTGCGATTCGGCGTTTTGCCCCGACACGGTCTTCACCACGAGCATGGTCGAACGGCCCAACGAGGGTCGGACGCCGGCGTACGTGACGTTGGACCTGTTCGGCGAATGGCACCGGGTGTTCGGCTCCTGGGCGATGAGCGTGTTCGTGCAACTCCGCAACGCGCTCAACCGGCGAAACGCGGTGACCTACGCAGGCTCCCGCGACGGGTGCACCCAGCCCACGGGGGATCAGCGACAGGCGCGAGAGGGCGTGTGCGACGATTTCCATCGTG
>CAYWNR010000190.1:0-6912 GCA_964459705.1 uncultured Gemmatimonadaceae bacterium
CGGGAATGTCGGCGAGCCGGCAGAACGCGCGGTTGGCGCGGCGGATGGTGCCGTCGGCGGCCAGGACGCAAATGCCGTCGCCGATGGCGTCCACGGTCTGCTCCCACTCACGCTTGCCCTGGGAGAGGGCCCGCAGCAGCTCCGTGTTTTGGAGCGCGACGCCCGCTTGCGCGGCGACGGCGCGCGCGACGACCGCGGCCCCCGGCGTGAACGTCCCCACCCGGACGGAGAGGCTGATGGCACCAAGGACGCGCACACCGGCATAGATGGGGATGCCGATCCAGCCGACGAGGTCGGCGCCGTCCGCGAAGCCAAGCTCGCTCAACCGGGTGGCCGCGTCGCCGCCGAACTCCAGCGGTCCCCAGTCCGCGGCAAGCGTCAGGAGTACCTGGTGTGCCGCGTCGCTCGTCTCCCCGCGTGACGCGAGCGGATGCAGCCGTCCGTCGGCCTCGCGGAAGCCGATCGCGATGGACTCGGCGGCGGTGAGTGTCGCGACGGCATCGGTGCAGCGGGCGGCGACCGCCTCCGCGGTGCGCGCCCCGGCAATCTCCGGGCCCAGCGCCGCGAGGGTCTCGAGGGCGGGTCGCGCGTCCGGCGGCGGCGCCACGCTCACATCCGCGTCGTGTCCACGGTGGCGAACAGCGGGCACTTCTCGCTGCTGACGCGCGACCACGTGATCCGCATGGCATAGAGCGGGATCGAGCTAATGGCGCTCGAAATAGTCCCGATTTGCGGATAGTCCGGTGGACCGTCGCTGTCGAAAATCAGCACGCCGCGGAACACCTCCGACGAATCGTCCACCAGGGCGACGCCGAAGCCCGGCCGCTCGGGGAAGCCCGCGCCCTCGTAGCCCAGCGTGACCGCGCTGTCCGAACGGGCAACCAGGGCCCGGGCCGTGCCGCGCCCGACGACCCGCGCCGGAACCGTGCCAGCCAGGTCCGATGGGATGTCCGCCATGACGGTCGTCCGGCCCTGGAATTGGTCGAGCACCATGGTGCCCGCGGCGAGCACGGAGAGTCCGCACATCGCGCTGTTCTCGGGGTTGCGGTTGCCGCCGCAGGCAGCGGCCAGCAGAATCAGGGGAATCGTGTATCGTTTCATACCTCAAATGTGCGACAGGAGCGCGCTCGCGGCCATAGGCGGTCGCTTGACCGCGGTTTGGGGGGCGCGTAACCTACCGTTTGGAGACGACAGTTCGTTCAGAGGTCATTCATGCCGACGTACTCGTATTCCTGCGACAAGTGTGGCAAGCGGTTCAGCCGGACCGACACGATCTCCACGCACGAGAAGCACAAGCCGGCATGTCCGAAGTGCCACTCCCGACGCGTGACGCAGGTCTTGCGACCCTTCTTCGCCAAGACGTCGAAGAAGAGCTGATCCGGTCGTGTTCGAGCGCCTCCGCGCGGCCGTGAACGCCGCTCTCGATGCGGCGACACCGCCGCCGGACTGGCGCGACTTGCGGGGCCAGTTGCAGCGCGCGGCAGTCGAGGGCCGCGCGGCCGCGCTGCAGCTCAAGGACGCGCTCAGCCGCACCGATCGCGAGCTGACGATCGAGCGACGCCACTTGGAAGACGCGGAGCGCCGCGGCGCGCTCGCCGGCGATGCCGGCGATCAGGAAACGGTCGACATCGCGAACACGTTCACGGTGCGGCACCGCGAGCGGATCGCGGTGCTCGAGCAGAAGCGATCGGCGCAGCAGGCGGAGCTGGCCCTCCTGGAGCGCGACGTGGACGAGATCATCGTGAAACTGCGCGACGTGGAGCTGCGGGGCGGGGTGCCCGCGGAGGGAAGCCGGATTCAGCCTCCGGTGGACGTAGACGAGTCGGCGCTCGGCGCCCAGCTCGATCGCCACACGCGGGAAGCCGACGCCGACGCGCGGCTTCGCGAACTCAAGAACCGTATGGGTAGGTAGGTCGTCATGGAGATCAAGCCCGACCACATGGTCTATCTCGGCTACGGCAAGTACTGGCGCTCGGACGCCATCGTCGGCCTGATGCCCATCGAGCAGGAACGCGGTCCGGGGCGCCGCACCGAGGTCTACACCGCCACGCTGGACGGGCCGATCGTCGCCTCGCGCTCGGAGCAGTCCATTCTCCAGGACATGGCGGTGTCGTCCGACGACTCACTCCGCCTGCACGAGGTCCTGGAGATCCTGAGCGACCTGTCCGACACGTTCGACGACATTCCCGATGTGATGCGACGCATGCTGCTCAACGAAGCCAAGCTGGACGTGGAGCTATGGCTCCGGCGCATGCGCCGCGTGCTCCGGATGGATGGGGTGCCGGAGGGAGAGATCGGGCAGAACGAGCTGTTCTCGTAGAGCGTTCCCGACGTAGGGAAGCTCCGCACAAGTCCGTGAGCAGGGCGTCGTCACCGCCACGCGGCATCCGCGAGTGAACTCGCGGCTCGGCGGCTGCCGGTGAACCGGCGTCAGGCTGCCGCTTCAGCGGCTGATGCCGAGCGGCGAGTTCACTCGCCGACCACGCGCGGAGCAGGCAGGCCCGGTCACTGCACTTGTGCCGAGCTTCCTTAGGGCGTTTCCCGACGGCCAGCGCGAAGCCTGGCCCCTGTCCCCTCGCCGCTACGCGGAGAGGGGGATGGCATTCCCCGGTTCCCGCTCCACGTACGCGCGGAGACCTCACCTCCCGGCTCCTTCTCCGCTACGCGGCGAGAGGGAATCCGGGGGTGAGGCCGCAAAGTGGCAGGCAGCCCAGTGTCCCAGCGCCACCGTTTCGTCGGGCGGTCGCTCGCGGCAGCGGTCGTCGCGCCGTGGGTCGGGACAGCGCGGGTAGAGCGGGCATCCGGCAATCGCGCCATGGCGGCTGGGCGGGTCACCCAACAGGGGAACCCGCACGTGGTGGACGCGCGGGTCCGGGACCGGCACGGCGGAGAGCAGGGCGCGCGTGTACGGGTGCCGCGCGTCGGCAAACAGCCGGCCGGCTGGCGCTTCCTCGACGATACGACCCAGATAGAGCACCGCGACGCGGTGGGCGACCTGTCGCACGACCGCGAGGTCGTGCGCGATGAACAGGTAGGCGAGGCCGCGCCGCGCCTGGAGGTCCACGAGGAGCGACAAGACCTGTGCCTGCACGGACACGTCCAGCGCGGAGACGGGTTCGTCCAGCACGAGCAGCTCCGGACCGGGCGCCAGGGCGCGCGCGATCCCCACGCGCTGGCGCTGGCCGCCGGACAGCTCATGCGGGAACCGCCGGCGGAAGTCGGGATCGAGCCCCACTTCCTCGAACAACGCCGCCACGCGCTCGGCCGCTTCACGTCCTTTGGCAATCCGATGGACCTCGACCGGCTCACGCACGGCGGTCCCGACGCGCATGCGCGGGTTCAAGGAGCCGTACGGATCCTGGAAGACCATCTGCACGCGCCGCCGGAACGCCTTGAGGTCGGCCCCACGCCACGGGCCGATGTCCTGGCCGTCGTAGGTGATGCGCCCGGCATCGGCGTCTTCCAGGTGAACGATGCACCGTCCGATGGTGCTCTTCCCCGCGCCGCTTTCCCCAACGAGGGCCAGCGTCTCCCCTCGGCTGACCGTGAACGAGACGCCATCCACCGCGTGGACGCGCGCGTCGCGCCGGAGCGCTCGCTCCGCCACCGGATAGGTCTTTCGCAGGCCTTCGACCGCGAGCAACGACGCCGCGCTCACGTCGGCCCTCCCGTGGGGTCGTCGACCAGCCAGCACCGGGCTTGGTGGTTGGGCTCCACCGCCAGCGACGGGGGTTCGTCCTGGCATCTCGCCCACGCGCGGTCGCACCGGGGGCGGAACCGGCAGCCGCTGGGCCACGCGGTGGCGGGCGGCACGCTGCCGGGGATGGCGGCCGTCGGGCGCGCCGGGCCGTCGAGCCGCGGGGCGGCCTTGAGGAGCCCCGCGGTGTAGGGGTGCGCCGGGTGCGCGAACAGCGTTTCGCAGTCGGCCGTCTCGACGATTCGTCCCGCGTACATGACGGCAACCCGATTCGCGATGCCCGCCGCGACGCCCAGGTTGTGCGTGATGAGGAGCATCGCCATGCGGAACTCGGCGGCGAGGCGCGCCAGCAGCTCGAGGATCTGCGCCTGCAAGGTGACGTCGAGCGCGGTCGTGGGCTCGTCGGC
Source organism: uncultured Gemmatimonadaceae bacterium (assembly GCA_964459705.1). Taxonomy (GTDB): domain Bacteria; phylum Gemmatimonadota; class Gemmatimonadetes; order Gemmatimonadales; family GWC2-71-9; genus JAOTWJ01. The sequence continues at coordinate 4,105 of CAYWNR010000190.1, forward strand.
AATCAGCAACCGGGGACGCGCCGCCAACGCGATGGCCAACATCGCGCGCTGCTGCATGCCGCCGCTCAGCTCGTGCGGGTACCGGCGTCGCAGCGATGCAGGCTCCGGGAGGCCGACGGTGCCGAGCAACTCGACCGCGCGCGCCCGCGCCGCGCTTCGGCTCACGGACTCGTGCGCGCGAATCGTCTCCTCGATGTGCGTGCCAATGGTCAGCACCGGGTTGAGACTCGCCGCCGGTTCCTGAAAAACCATCCCGATGCCCGCGCCCCGGACGCGCCGCATGGGCTCCGGTGCCAAGCGCAGGAGATCCTCCCCCTCGAACAGCACGCGGCTCGCGGTCCCGATCGTCGCGGGTGGCTCGCGCAACAGGCGCAGCAGGGCGAGCGCCGTCACGGTCTTCCCGCATCCCGACTCGCCGACGAGCGCGAGCGTTTCGCCTGGAGCGATGGTAAACGACACGCCGTCCACGGCGCGCGCGGGGCCGGCGTGGGTGGTGAACGTCACCGAGAGGTCGCGAACGTCGAGCAGGCTGGTCATATGCCGCGCGGATCCAGGCGCGCGCGGATCCCGTCGCCCACGAGGGTGAACGCGAGCACCGTGATCACGATGGCGCAGCCCGCGCTCCCCGCGACCCAAGGCGCGGAACGGAGCACCGCCTGACCGTCCGCCACGATACTGCCCCACGATGCGGTTGGCTGCGGCACGCCGATCCCGAGGTAGGACAGCCCGGCCTCCAACAAGACGACCTGTCCCATGCCCATCGCGGCGGCCACGATGAGCGGTCCGGTGATGTTGGGAAGGACGTGGCGCACCAGAATGCGCAGCGTGGATGCGCCGGAGGCGCGGGCGGCCGCCACGTACGGCAGCGCCCGCGTGGTGCGCACCTCGGCGCGCACCAGGCGGCTGATGCCGAACCAGCCGGTGCCGCCCAGAATCAGCGCCAACGTGAACAGCGATACATGCTCCCACAACGCGAGCACCACCAGCACCACGAAGAGTCGCGGGATGGCCAATGCCGTGTCCACCGCGCGCATCAGGACCGTATCGAGGAGGCCGCCCGCCCAGCCACTCGCCATGCCAACCGCGAGGCCGACCGTGACGGCGAGCAGCATCGCCAGGGCGGCGATGCTGAGGGAGACGCGCGCGCCGTGCAACACGCGGCTCAGAAGATCGCGGCTGTACGGGTCGGTTCCGAACGGGTGCGCGACGGAGGGCGCCGCGCTTCGCAGCGTCGTGAGATCGAGCAGCGCGTTCGGCCCGTAGGGCGCGACCAACGGCGCGAGCGCCGCGAGGAGCACGAGCAGGATGATGAGCACGCCCCCCGCGCGAAGACGCATCAGTGGATGCTCCGGAGACGCGGATCGGCGATCCGCGCGGCGAGATCCGCCAGGAGATTCCCGACGACGACCATGACTGCCGCGAGGATGGCGGCCGCGGTCACGATGGGATAGTCCCGCCGGCCGATGGCGTCGGCGGCGAGGCGTCCCATGCCGGGCCAGCCGAACACCGTTTCCACCAGCACCGCGCCCGACAACAGGACCGGGAACGCCAGCCCGGCGAGCGTGATCGTGGGCGACAGCGCGTTCCGCAACGCGTGCACGAACAGGAGGCGGCGCTCAGGCAACCCGCGCGCGCGCGCGGCGCGGAGAAAGTCCCGGCCCATCACCTCGAGCAACGCGGAGCGCTGATGCCGGGCCGTGTAGCCCGCGGCGGCGAGCCCCAGGGTCAGGGCCGGGAGCACGAGATGATGGAGTTGGTCGAGTGCGCGTCCCGCGAGCGAGAGCGCACCGTGGCGCACGGGGTCCACCGACCCTCCCAACGGGAACCAGCCGAGCGTCTCCGCGAACACGCCGAGGAGCAAGAGGCCGAGGGCGAAGACCGGGGTCGAGTAGAGGACCACCGTGACGACCCCGAGCACATGGTCCCGTTTGCCGCCCGCCCGCTGCGCCTGCGCGATGCCCACGCTGATGCCCACCCCGAAATCCACCAGCAACGCAGCGAGCGCCAGGAGGATGGTGTTGGGGATGGCGTCGGCGAGCGCGGCGGTGACCGGACGATGTTGGGTCAGGGATGTGCCGAGGTCGCCGTGGACGAGTCGGCCGAGATACCGGACGTACTGTTCCGGCAGCGGACGATCGAGTCCGAAGCTGTGGCGCATGCGCTCGAGCGCCGCCGGAGAGATCTGGGGCGCTTCGCTGAGCACGGTGAGCGGGTCGCCCGGCGCCGCGTGCAGCAGCACGAACACGAGCGTGGCGACGCCCAGGACGACGAGCGTCCCCTCGAGCAACCGCCGGCTCACGAACCGGACGAGATCGGAGTCCATGCCCTCCCGCTCCGACGGCCGACGGGCCGACGGGCCGTCGGGCCGTCGGGCCGTTGCCCGCCTTCGTCTCGGGTGGTCCGTCGCTACAGCGACGGCTCGGCTGCTGTCGCTGTAGCGACACGGCTTCCACTCTACTAGCTGCCTAGCCGCCTATCGCCGCCACGTCCACTTTGGATCGGCGTAGCGTCCCCACGACGTCAGGTGAGGAGGCGAAGCCGGGGTCCACGTTCCTTCCCACGCGGACTTGGCGGTGGCGACCACGGCGTCGCTGACCTCGGCGAATGTAACGCTCCGCCGGAGGAGAACGCCAAGCGAGGTCGCGAGCACTGGCGGGGCGACGCCCCGCGTCACGCGACTGACGACGTCCTGGCCGTCCTCCAGCAGGATGGACCCATGCTGGAGGAACGCGCCCCGATCGCGCACCTGCGCGCTCCCCACCAGCTTGCGCCCGCCGACGACCACCTCCCCGCCGGCGGGGCTGGCAA
>CAYWNR010000191.1:0-6890 GCA_964459705.1 uncultured Gemmatimonadaceae bacterium
CAGCTCGACGCGCGCCTTGCGGAAGGCCGGCCGTTGGCGCCCGACGATCGGCTCCAGGCCTACATCGGGGTCGGCCTGGCCAAGCGGCTCAAACTGCAGGTGGGCGATCGCCTCGTGCTCACCACGCAAGGCGTGGACAGCACGATCGCCGATCAGCTGGTCCGCGTGGTGGGGACGTTCCGCTCGGGGCTGCCGGAGGTGGACGACGGCATCGTCCATATCCCGCTGCGCACGGCACAGGACTGGGTTGGGGTCGGCGGCGATGTGTCTTCCGTGGCGATTCTCCTCCACAACAGTCGCGAAACCGAGCGAGTCGTCCGCACGCTCACCGCCGCCCTCGGGGCGGTCGGGAACGCGGCCGCCATTCCCTGGCAGACCACGACGCCCGAGCTGGACTCGGCGGTGAAGCTCGACGACTACGGCAACTACGTCTTTCATTTCGTGCTGCTGCTCATCGTCGCGCTCGCCATCGTCAACACCATCCTGATGGCGGTGCTGGCGCGCACGCGCGAGCTGGGGATCCTCCGCGCCCTCGGCCTCCAGCGACGCGACACGGCGACGCTCGTCCTGTTCGAGGGCACGCTGCTCACCACCGTTGCCGGTCTGGTGGGCGCGGTGCTCGGCCTGGCGGTGACGTTCGGCATCTTCCGACACGGGCTCGATTTCTCGAAGTTCTATAGCGGCGAGATGACGGCAGCCGGTGCCATCATCGATCCGGTCATGATCCCGTTGTTCCGGCTCGACCACATGCTCCAGAACCTCGCCTGGATCGTGATCATCGGCATCGTCGCTTCCCTCTACCCCGCCTGGCGGGCGACTCGCATCGAGATCGCCGAGGCGATGAAATTCGAAGGATGACCGACACCTCACGCGCTGCGGTCCGGACGGACGACGTCTGGAAGATCTTCGAGCACGACGGCATGGCCGTGGAAGCGGTTCGCGGCGTCACCGTGCGCATCGATCCCGGAGAGTTCGTGGTCTTGGCCGGACCGTCGGGCTCGGGCAAGACGACGCTGCTCAACCTGTTCGGCGGCCTGCACCGGCCCTCGCGCGGGCGGGTGTGGGTGGACGAGCAAGACATCAGCAGCCTTTCCGAGCACGACCTGTCGCGGCTGCGGCTGGAACGCATCGGCTTCGTGTTCCAGGCCTACAACCTGCTCCCGATCCTCACCGCGCTCGAGAACGCCGAGTTCACGCTGCTGTTGCGCGGCGTGCCGCCGGAGGAACGGGAGCGCAAGGTCCGCGCGCTGTTCGAGAAAATCGGGATCGACGGCTTGGAAGACCGCCGGCCCTCCAAGCTCTCCGGCGGCCAGCAGCAGCGCGTCGCGGTCGCGCGCGCCGTCGTGGGGGAACCGGCGCTCGTCCTCGCCGACGAGCCGACCGCCAACCTGGACTCCGTCGCGAGCGGCGCGCTGCTCGACGTGATGACGCAGCTCAATCGGGAATTGGGCGCCACCTTCGTGTTCGCCACGCACGACCCCGAGTTGATCGCGCGCGCCCGGCGCACCATCCGGCTCGTGGACGGACGCATCGCGAGCGACACCCGGCAATGATCCCACGCGGGATCGGCCTCGCGGCCGTCCTGCTCGGCCTCGCGTCTGTCGCCGCCGCCCAGGACCTCACCTTTCGCGGCTACGCGCTCAACGTGGCGCTCGGCAGCGCCAGCGGGCCGTTCACGCCGTCGGGCGTCCAGGACCTCCAGCGGTTGCGCCTCATGGGCGCCTCACGCTACGGCCCCCTCTCCTTCGACGTGGCGTACGAGCACGTCCTCACGCTGTCCTCGGTCACGGGCGGCACGGCCCTCGGCGGCCTCGTTGGCGTGACACCCGGACGCGGCGACTGGCTGCCGCTCCAGGGCACGATCGAGAGCTCGGACCACGCCGTCTGGCGCCACCGGCTCGACCGCGCGGCCCTGCAAGCGGCCACGGACGTCATCCAGGCCACCGTGGGCCGGCAAACCATCTCGTGGGCCACCACGCTCTTTCTCACCCCCGCCGATCCGTTCGCGCCGTTCGACCCGGCCGATCCCTTCCGCGACTACCGCACGGGCGTGGATGCGGCGCGCGTGCGCGTGTTTCCGTCGGCGTTCAGCGAGCTGGACGGCGCCGTGCGCATCGCGGACTACGCCGGCACGCGCACCACCACCGCGTTGCTACGGGGAAAGGCGACCGTGGGATCGGTGGATCTCTCGGGATGGGGCGGCGTGCTGCACGATCGGGGTGCCGGCGCGATGGGCCTCACGACGGTGCTGGCCGGGGCGGCCTTGCGCGGCGAGGTCGTGCTGCGGTTCGAACCCGGCCAGACCGTCCTCCGCGCGGCGCTGGGCGCGGACCGCAGCTTCGCCGTCGCGGGCCGAACCCTCTACGCCATCGTCGAGTACCAGCACGACGGATTCGGCGCGCCGTCCGCCGACAGCCTCACCGTGCTCACCCTCTCGGCCGCCTACCGCCGCGGCGAGCTTCAGGTGCTGGGGCGCGACGAGATCATGGCGCAGGCGAGCTACGACCTGCACCCGCTCGTGCAGGTGGCCGCGCTGACGATCTGGAACGCGAGAGACAAGAGCGCGCTCGTCACGCCGTCGCTCGTCTGGAACGCGGCGAGAGAGATCACCGTGAGCGGCGGCGCGTTTCTCGGAGTCGGAGCCGATCGAACGGTGGCTGGGCTCCCGGCTTCGGAGTACGGCGCGGTCCCGATCACCGGCTATGTCGCCGGAACGCTCTATTTCTGATTGTCCGCTGACGATCTGCGTTCGGAGTAGGTGGACGGGTCGCAGGTGGGTCAGGCGCGGAGACTGGACAACGGCCTCCATCACATGCTATCCCCCGTCGCCGTCAAGTCCCTGGAGGACCGGCGCACACCGAACGACGCTGGGCGTGAGCGTGAACGGAGACAACCAATCCGTGCGGTGCCACGCATACCGGTCGGGGCCACGCAACACCAGGTCCCACACGACGGGCTTACCGTCCTTCGTGCGCCGTAGCTCACCCTGAATGGCACCGCGGATACGGCCGCGCGTGTGCTCGATGATGTCGTAGTGCGTGATCGAGTCGGTTTGGCCGTCCGCACCCTCGAAGGCTCTCGCGTGGACGATGACCATCTGGCTGTGGTCTGGGGTGAAGGAGATTATGTGTGCATCAGTCGCACACTCGCTCTCCGAGCTGGCCCATGTACCCTCGAGGGCGGAGAAGATGTCCGCGTCGGCCGGCACCTCGTACTGGCGGTAGTACATCAGCAGCCCGGCGATGACGATCACGGCGACCGCGGCGGCGACACCAATGGCCACGCGCCCCCGCATCGCGTGGAATCGCGATATGAGTGGCCCGGCCGACACCGTCCCATCTTCATCCAGCGCCGCGATGGGCTCACGACCTGGCACGATGGCGGCGAGGAGCCGACCGATGCCGACGGCCAGGAGTTCGTAGGCGCCTATCACCACCAGCATCACCACAACAAAGGTCGCAACGCTTCCCCACAGGGGAAGCTGGTCCTCGGCCAGCCTCGCCCGGTACGCCTCGAAGCCCTGCGCGTATTCCTCGCGAGTGATCGACTGGGACCGCTCGAGGTCGGCCTGTGACGACCGATACATGACGATCCCCGCGACTACTCCGATGACGAGCACGAGGATCAGTCTGGCGGTGACCTGATGGCCAATTCGCTGTCGTGACCTCACGCGCACCCCTCCTCACGTGACCTTTGCAAAAGGTGTGGTGTCGGCGCCCCGGCGGCCAGATTGATGTTTTTCTGACACTGTAGTATATAATACCGATGCCCGACACTCTCCTTGGCGGCCTCCAGCAGCTCGTCCTCTTGGCGGTGCTCCGCCTCGGGGACGACGCCTATGGCGCTCGCATCCAACAAGAGCTCGAGGACCGCGCCGGACGGGTCGTCGCGATCAGCACGGTCTACGTCACCCTCGATCGGCTCGAGCGGCGAGGACTCGTCCGCTCCAAGCTCGGGGCGCCAACGCCGGTCCGCGGCGGCAAGGCCAAGCGCTGCTATGCCGTGACGGCGGAGGGCCGGGCGGCGTTGTGCGAATCGCGGACGACACTGAACCGGATGTGGGCCGGCGTGGAGGCTCGCGGGTGAGCAGCGCGGGCCCCAATCCTCCGCGACTCGCCCGTTGGCTCCTGGTGCGACTCGCGCCGCCCGCGCTGCGGGATCCGATCGACGGCGATCTCCTCGAGGGCTTCCGTGACCGTGTCGCCCGCACGGGTTTAACGGCCGCGCGACGGTGGTACTGGCGTCAGCTCGCGAGCCCCAACGTGGTTGCGCTCTGGCGAACGCGCGAGACCACGCGTTCGACGGATGATCATCGGAGGCCTCCCATGTTCGGTCGCGACCTCGGGCACGATCTCCGTTTTGGCGCGCGCATGCTGTTCCGGCAACCGACATTCGCCGCGGTAGCGCTGCTCACGCTCGCCGTCGGCATCGGCGCCACGACGGCCGTGTTCAGCGTCGTCGACGGCGTGCTGCTGCGCCCGCTTCCCTATCCGGAGTCGAATCGGCTCGTCATGGTCTTCCGGACCGTGCCGCGATACGGCTTTGATCGGTCCACCGCGTCCTACCCGGACTTCGCCGACTGGCGTGATGGAGCGCGTGCGATCGTTCGCTTGGCGGCATACACCCCCACCGGCATGACCTACGTGACACCCGAGGGCGCCGAGCGGCTGAACGGTTACCGCGTCACCGCCGACCTCGGCGCCGTGCTGGGAGTGCGACCACGGCTCGGACGCTGGTTCACCGACGCGGAAGACCAGCCAGGGGCGGCGCCCGTGATCGTCCTGAGCCACGCGTGGTGGCAGTCGCGGTTCGGCGGCGATTCCTCCGTGCTCGGGCAGACTGTGACCATGGACGGCGCGCCGCACGTCGTGGTGGGAGTGATGCCGCCGGGGTTCGCCTTTCCGTCGGACGCCGCGACGTTCTGGGTCCCCCTGCGCGGCGACGCCGCACGCTCCGAGCGCGACGCCAACTTCCTGACGGTCATTGGACGCCTGGCGCCTGGCGTGACCGTGGCGCGCACGCAAACGGACCTCGCCGCCTTGGCGGCGCGGGTGGATGCGGAGGCGCCCGGTGCCAACGAGGGCTATGGCCTGTTCGTCGAGTCGCGACAGGCCTTCGAGGTGCGAGGCGCCAGGGACGGTCTTTACCTGTTTCTTGGTGCGGTCGTGCTCTTGCTGGTCATCGCCTGCGCGAACGTGACGAATCTCCTCCTGGCGCGGGGTGCCACGCGGGCGCGCGAGATCGCGCTGCGCACGGCGCTCGGCGCCGGCCGCGGACGGCTCGCGCGCCAACTGTTGGCGGAGAGCGCCGTGCTCGGTCTCGGCGGCGGCGCGTTGGGCATCGGCGTCGCCCTGCTGCTGCTCCGCGCCCTCGTCACGCTCGGGGCGGGCCGGATTCCGCGCCTCGACGAGGTGCGGATGGACCCCGCCGTGCTCGGAGTCGCGCTGGTCGCGTCCCTCGCCTGCAGCCTGGTATTCGGTGTCGTCGGCGCGTGGACGGGGGCGCGCGCGGAGCCCGCGCGCGGGCTCCGCGACGGGGCGGCCCATGGGGCGAGGGTGAGTGCGCTGGCGCGGCGCCTCCAGCAGAGCTTCGTCGTGACGCAGATGGCCGTCGCCGTCACCCTCTCGTTGAGCGCCGGCCTGCTCATCACGAGCTTCGCTCGTCTGACCGCCGTGCGCCCGGGATTCGAGCCCGGCAATCTCGTCGCCGCGCGGATTACGCCGAAAGTCGCGCTGCCCGACTTGCCACCTGACACCCCGGACTCGATCGCCGTGCCCCTGTTCTTGCGGGCGGCCGCCTCCCGCGTCGCGTTCTTCGAGCAAGCGCGAGAACGCATCGCGGCCGCCCCGGGCGTGGACGCGGCAACGCTCACCTACGACCTGCCGTTCGGAACGCACGGCTACTCCCGACCCGCCGTGCCCGAAGGACGCACCGAGGACGAAGACCACGCTCCCGCCGTCAGCGGCAACGTCGTCGCCGCCGACTACTTCCGCACGCTCGGCATCCCCCTCCGGCGCGGCCGCACGTTCGCGCCGAGCGACCGGGACGCGGCGCCACCCGTCGCCGTGATCAACGAGGCGCTCGCCGACGCGTTCTGGCCCGGGCAGGATCCCGTGGGCCAGCGGATGCGGTTGGGTGGACCCGACAACCCCTGGACCACCGTCATCGGGGTCGTCGGCGACGTGCATCGCCGCTCACTCGCCGAGCCGCGGGAGCCGACGTTCTACCGACCGATTGCGCAGGCTACCTGGGCGGAGGGCCTCTTCGTCGTGGTCCGATCGTCGCTGCCGGTCTCCGGAACGGTGAGCGCGATACGCCGCGCGGTGCGCGAACTGGATCCCTCGCTCCCGGTCACCGACGTGGCGGTACCCACCGAGCTGATTGCCCAGTCGGTGCGCGTGCCCCGGTTTCGGGCTGTCGTCCTCGCGATCTTCGGTCTGGCGGCGGTGATCGTCGCGGTGGCGGGCGTGTACGGGGTGGTGGCCTACGGCGTGAACGCCCGCCGCCGTGAGATGGGCATTCGCATCGCGCTCGGCGCCGCGCCGACCGGACTGGTCGGCACCGTGGTGCGGGACGGCTTGCGGCTGGCCGCCATCGGTCTCGCCCTCGGCGTCGGCGGAGCGGTGGGGCTCAGCCGGTTTCTCCGGACGTTCCTCTTTGGCGTGGCACCGCTCGACCCCCTGACCTTCGCTGGCGTGGTGTCCGGTCTCGCCACCGTCGTCGCCGTAGCCTGCTACCTCCCCGCGCGACGCGCCGCAAGCGCGGATCCGCTCGAGACGATGAGAGAGTGACGTTCGGGGGTCGGGGGGTAGGCGACAGTGTGGGGTGGTAGGTCAGACGGCAAGACGGCCAGCGGTTTCTAGTGCTTGGGTGTGAGGTGGCCTCCGTGC
>CAYWNR010000192.1:0-6885 GCA_964459705.1 uncultured Gemmatimonadaceae bacterium
GTTGAACGTGTCGAAGAAGTCCCAGGGCTTGGGCTGCCGGTACCGCCAGCGGCTGAGGTATTTCCGGTACGCGCGCACGAAGGTCTCCTCGCCGAGCAGGGCCCTCAGCGTCGCCAGGAGGGTAGCGGGCTTGCTGTAGGACGCCGTGGTGTACGCCTCGCCCGGATAGTGGTAGTCCGACCAGCGCATGATTTCGCCCTCGAGCCCGGCCCGCGCCACGCCGAGGTAGTTCTGCTGCTCCTCGCCGTCCGGATCCGAGTCGGGCGCGAAGTCCTTGCGCGCCTGATTCTCGTTGAACGTGGTCGTCCCCTCGTCCATCCAGGCGTAGCGGCGCTCGTCGTTGCTGACGAGCATGGGCACCCACATGTGTCCCAGCTCATGCGCCACCACGTTGTAGAGGTCCTGGTCGGTCCGGTTGTTGTAGTCCCCGATCAGGGTCATCATCGGGAACTCCATGCCGCCGCCGATGATGCCACCGCCCTCGACGATCGTCATGTGCGGCCAGGGGTAGGGGAGACCCGTCCATCGGGAGTGGAACGCGATCGCGTGCTGGCCATAGCGCCACGCGTTCCGCCATTTCGGTGCCGACGCTCGCCACAGCGCGTCGACGCGCGCGTAGTCGGTTTGCCCGTCGCCGTTGCGGTCTCCCACGGGCGTCCGCGCCGCGTCCCAGCGGGAGGCCCGCGTGGCACTGAACGCCACGTCCCGGACCGTGTCCGCGACGAAATGCCAGCGCAACTGGCCATTGGCCGCGGCACGGGTGGCCCGGCCGGCCGCCAGATCGTCCGCCGTCACCACGTGGACCACCGTGTCGCTCCGCTCGGCGGCCGCCAGGCGGTTCCGCACCGCGTCCGGCAGCACCTCGTCGGCGTTGGTGAGCCGGCCGGTGGCCGAGATGATCCAGCCCGTGGGCGCGACGACGGTGACGTCGTAGCTGCCATAGCCCGCGTAGAACTCCGCGTTTCCCGTGTAGGCGTCCGTCTGCCACCCCACGACGTCGTCATAGACCGACATCTGCGGATACCAGTACGCGATGTGGAAGAGGTTGTCGGCATTCCAGCCCATACGGCCCGCCCCGGATTGCGGGACCGTGAACGCCCACTCGATCTCCAGCGTGATCTGGCCGCCCGGTCGGACGGGGTCACCCGGCGTTACGCCCATCACGGTGCCGAGCACCTCGTACGCGGGCCCCTGGTCGAGCGCGCCCGCCTGGAGCTGCTGGCCCGCCGCGACGACCCGGCGGATCTGTATGCCGCCGGTCACTTCTTCGGGATCGAGCCGGACCGCCCCCGGCGCATGGAGGTTCTGGTCCAGTTGCAGGAATAAGGTGGGCAACGTGTTGGGCGACCGGTTGTGATAAAGGATCTCCGCCCTGCCGGTGATCCGCTTCGCGTCCGGATCCAGCGTCGCCTCCAGCGTGTAGTCCGTCCACTGCTGCCAGTAGGCCATGCCGGGCTCCCCGGTGGTCGTCCTGGTGCCGCGCTGCACGGCGCGCTGGTATTCGCGGGGCGGGGTGACGGGATACGGGACGGGACGCTGAGCGAGCACGGCTCCCGGGAGGAGCAGGGCTACCAGCGTGATCACGGGGAAACGGGGCACGAGGGCCTCCTGAGAAAGACGTGCAGCGTGCAGCGTGCAACGTGCAGCGACCTACCAGCGTTTCCCTGCCGCGAGACGTTGCACGCTGCACGCTGCACGCTGCACGAAAAAAGGACCCCCGCCAGCCCGCGAAGGTCCTGTGGTACCCGGTAATGCAGGTTTCACCCGCCGCGACCGCGCGCGACGACCCGTTCCTCGCCCCCTTCGAAGTACACCCGGTTCTTGGCGATGTACTCCTTCCACTCGGGCGGGACGTCCTCTTCGGGGAAGATCGCCGTTACGGGGCACTCGGGCTCGCAGGCCCCGCAGTCGATGCATTCGTCGGGGTGGATATACAGCTGATCCTCGCCCTCGTAGATGCAGTCGACCGGACAAACGTCGACGCATCCGCGGTCCTTCGTGTTGAGGCAGGGCTCGGCTATGACGTAGGGCATGATGATGCTCCGGAACGTGCGTGGCGTGCGGTGTGTGGCGGAATGTGAGAACGTGCCGGATGGGTGTCAAGGCCGGTGTTGCAGGGCGTGTCGCGGGCCCCGACATTACGACGCATGCGCATTGCCTCCCTCCTGGCCAGCGCCACCGAGACGGTGTGCCGTCTGGGGCTCGAAGACGCCCTCGTGGCGATCTCGCATGAGTGCGATTACCCGCCGACCGTCCTGGATCGTCCCCGTGTGAGCCGGCCCCGATTCGATCCGTCGGGCCTATCGAGTGGGGCCATCGACGCCGCGGTCCGCTCTGCCATGAGGGACAACGGGAGCGTGTACGAGATCGACGCGCAGGCGTTGCGGCGAGCTGCTCCCGATCTGATCCTGACGCAGGACGTGTGCGAGGTCTGCGCGGTTCCCACCTCCCTCGCGCACGAGGCGGTCCGGGCGTTGGGGGGGGAAGTCCGCGTCCTGTCGCTCGACGCGCACTCGGTACGCGATATCCTCGGCTCCATCCAGGACGTGGGTGAGGCCGCCGGGGTTCCCAAGCGGGCGGCGCAGTTCGTCGCCCAGCTCCAGGCGCGGATCGCGGAGGTGAGCCAGGCGGTGGCCGGGCTCCCGCGACCCCGCGTGTTGGCGCTCGAGTGGCTCGATCCACCGTTCGCTCCCGGCCATTGGGGTCCCGAGATGGTGGCGCTTGCCGGAGGCGAGAACCTCGTCGGATGGCCCCGGGCGCGGTCGCGGGAGCTGCAGTGGGAGGCGGTCGATGGATTGGATCCGGATGTCCTGCTCGTCATGCCGTGCGGCTATGGCCTGGATGCCTCGCGCGCGGAGGCCGACCGGCACGCTGACCGGCTGCGAGCACTGGCGCCTCGAGCCGTTGCGGCCGGGAACGCCTGGGTCTTGGACGGCTCGGCGTACATGAACCGCTCGGGACCCCGCGTCGTCGACGGGATCGAGATGCTCGGAAAGATTCTGCACGCCGACCGGTTTCCGGCGCTGGCGCTGGCGGGTCGCGCGGAGGTGTGGCGGGGCTGACGATCGCACTCCCGGGGACCCACGATCCGGTTAACTTCAGCATCCGAACATCACGTCGGACACCCCCTTCCCAGCAGGAGTCTGACCATGCGATATGATCCCCGATTGGTGCAGCCGATGCGGGATGAGTTGACCCACCTCGGCTTCCAGGAATTGCGGACACCCGCCGAGGTGGATGACGCGCTCGCCACGAAAGACCAGACGGTGTTGCTGGTCGTGAACTCCGTCTGCGGCTGCGCGGCCGGCAAGGCTCGGCCCGGCGTCGCGTTGGCGCTCCAGCACGGTCCCCGTCCCGATCGTCTCACCACCGTCTTTGCCGGCATGGATATCGAGGCGACCGAGCAGGCGCGGGCCTACTTCGAGGGGTACCCGCCCTCGTCTCCCCAGATCGCGCTGCTGAAGAACGGCCGGCTGCTGCACATGCTCGAGCGCAAAGACATCGAGGGGCGCGACACTCCGGAAATCGCCCGCGACCTCGCCGGCGCCTTCGAGACGTTTTGCTTGGGGCAACCGGCGTGAGGACGGCTGGGGGAGCGGGGCAGCGGGGCAGCGGGGCAGTCGTTTGGCATGCGTTGACCGTTGCGGTCGGCGTCACTGTACTGGCAGTGCCTGCGGCGGCGCAGCAGCCGGCGTGCGCACCGGACAATGCGGGGCTGACGGTGCCGGACGGCTTCTGCGTCGTCGTCGTGGCCGAAGGGCTCGGTGGGGCTCGGCACCTGACCGTCGCGCCGAACGGTGACGTGCTCGTGGCGGTGCCGGGTCGCGATTCGGGTGGCGTCGTGTTGCTGCGCGATACCGACGGCGACGGCAAGGCCGACCTCCGCCGGATGCTGGTGACCGACGCGCAAGCCGCGGACGTCCAGCTCTACACGGCATCTGGGCGCACGTGGGTGTACTACTCGACGCACCAGGACGTGATTCGAGTGCCGTGGCGCGTAGGCGCGACGACCGTCGAGGGAACGCCCGACACGATCGTGCGCGGACTTGTGTATCAGCGGCAGCACGGCATCAAGACGTTCGTGATTGCTCCTGATGGTCGGCTCTTCGTGAACGTCGGGGCGCCCTCTAACTCGTGTCAGCAGCAGGACCGGCAGGCGGGCAGCATGGGGCAGGATCCCTGTCCGCTGCTCGATTCCGCCGGAGGGATCTGGTTGTTCGACGCGACCCGCACGGGGCAGACGAGTACGCTGAGCACGCGGTACGCCACCGGTCTGCGCAACACGGTCGCGCTCTCCGTGCGGCCCGCCGACGGGGAGTTGTACGGTGTGATGCACGGCCGGGATCAGCTGGGACAGTTGTGGGGCTACAGCGATTCCGCGAGCGCGGAAAAGCCAGCGGAAGAGTTCGTGAAGATCACCAAGGGCACGGACGTCGGGTGGCCGTACTGCTACTTCGATCCGGCGCTGAGCCGGAAGGTGCTGTCCCCCGAATACGGCGGAGACGGAACGACCGTGGGGCGTTGCGCGAACAAGACGTCCCCGATCGTGGCGTTTCCGGCGCACTGGGCGCCGGACGGCTTGCTGTTCTACACGGGGACGCAGTTTCCGGAGGCCTATCGTGGGGGGGCGTTCGTTGCGTTCCATGGATCGTGGAACCGCGCGCCGCTGCCGCAACAAGGGTACAACGTGGTGTTCGTCGAGTTCACGGACGACCATCCCGGGAAGTGGCGCGTGTTCGCGGACGGGTTCCAGGCTGCTCGCGGTCGTCCCGTGGACGTGGCGCAGGGCCCGGATGGCTCCATCTTCGTGAGTGACGACCGAGGTGGGTGCGTGTTCAGGATTCTCTCTCGGGGCGCGCGAGACTAGGGTCCGCTCGTGAACCTGCCGGTCGCGTTCCTCGTGGGTTTCGGGGCTGGTCTCGCGCTGGCGTCGGTCGGCGCGTTCGTCGCGCGTCGCCGCGCCGCGCGGGTACCGCCCGATCTCCCTGCCGTCGCAGAGCCGCGCGAGGAGCGGAACGCACCTTCCCCCTCCGAGCGGGAAATCGCCGCCGCCTGGCTCCAGTTCCTGCGGCAGGAAGTGGCCGACACCGTCGCCGGCCTCAACAACCGCCTCACGGTCATCAAGACACTCGCCCACACCCTCTTGCGCGGCGACGCGGCGACGAACGTGCAAGACGGATTGCAGCAGGTGCTCGTGGAGGTCGACCGAGCGGCGGCCGCCACGGCGGCGCTCCAACTCCACGTGACCTCGGTTGCCTCTCCCCCGGTGGCCCCGACGGTCCGGGAGGGGCAGACGGGGTCCACGCGGGCCGGGGCGATCTTGATCGTGGAGTCCGATGACAGCGTGCGCGATGTGTTGGGGCAACTGTTCAAGAGTCTCGGACATCGGGTCGTTCCCGCGCATGACGGGGTGGAGGGGTTCGAAGTCCTGCAAAGCGAACGCGTGGACTGCGTCATCGCGGCGACGCACCTATCACGGTTGAGTGGCGTGGGTTTCTACACCCAGGTCGAGCAGCGGCTGCCGTTCGCCGCCCGCCGATTCGTGTTCATTTGCGGGGAGAGCCAGCGTCCCGACATCCGCGAGTTTCTCGAGGGCACCGGATGCCCGATCATCCCGAAGCCGCTGAACGTGGCGTTGTTGGTGGAGGCGGTGCAGCAGGTCATCGCCACAGTCGAGCACGATCCGGCCAATCGGCGCCAGCGTGCCATGCCGGCCGTTGTCGGGGAGGATGTGGAGGAACGACGGTAGCGACGGGAGGGATGTCGCTACCTCCCGGTCCGCCTAACCGCCTAACCGCCGGAAGAGCGGCTCCAGAATCGCCAGCGCCCTCCGCAACTCGTCTGTGCGGTTGCCGAATCCGAGGCGCAGCCACCCGGGCATGTTGAAATGCTCGCCCGGCACAAGGAGCACGTCGTGCTCCGCCCGCGCACGCTCGACGAGGTCGAGCGTTGACGGCGCACCGCCCAGGCTCACGAAGCAGATGGCGCCGCATTCGGGCGGTTTCCATGCGAACAAGCCGTTGAACGAGGACAGCCACTCTGCGAGTACGGAATAATTCGTGGTGACGATACCGCGCGTGCGCGCGAAGATGGCATTCCTTGACCGCACGGCCCGAAGCGCGAGGGCGTCGGCGAGTGGGCCGGCGCCGATCACCGTGTAGTCGTGCCGCGACAGCAGCTCCTCGCGAAAGGCCGTGGGGCTCACGAACCAACCGATGCGGAGACCGGGAAGGCCGTAGGCCTTGGACAGGCCGCTCACGACGATCGTGCGCTCCCACGCACTCCACCAAGTCCGGCTGGGATCTCCGCGGTGCTCCGCACCTTGATAGACCTCGTCCACCACGAGCCACGCCCCCACCGCGCGCGTGCGCTCGAGAATCAGCTCCCGGGTAGCCTGGGAGAGCACGTGACCCGTCGGGTTGTTCGGGTCGGTCACGATAACGATGTCGGTGCCGGGGGCAAGCGCGCGTACGACCGCGTCGGGATCCGGTTCCCAACCCCGATCCATCTCCAGCCAGAACGGCGCCACCGTGATACCGAAGTTGTCCGCCAGCCCCCACATCTGCATGTAGGTCGGCGCGCAGATGGCGACGCGACGCGCCTGACGGAAGAGGGTCCAGCACACCACGAAGTTCGCTTCCGCGCTGCCGATCGTAACCGTCACCTGGTCCGGACTCGCGCCCGGATAGAGGCCCGCGATGGCCGCGCGCAGCCCATCCGATCCGTCCGAGTGTCCGTAGTCCAAGGGGATCGAGGTCACTACGTCTGCTGAATCGCCGGCAAGGGCCAACAGCTCTGCAACCGACATCGCGTGCACACCGCTCTCAGCGAGATTGATGTGGACGCGGTGCTCCCACGTGCTCTGCCAGCGCTCGAGCTCGAAGC
>CAYWNR010000193.1:0-6871 GCA_964459705.1 uncultured Gemmatimonadaceae bacterium
CCCACGACGTCGGCGATGTGGATCCAACTCCACCACTGATCGCCCGAGCCCCACGCCCCGCCGAGTCCCATCTTGAACGCCGGCAGCATGGGTTGCAGCACACCGCCGTCGCGGCCGAGCACCGGCGCCGTGCGCAGCACGGTGACCCGGGTAGAGTCTTCGGCGGCGCGCGCCGCTTCCTCCCACTCGATGCAGAGTTTCGCCAGGAAGTCGTTGCCTGGAGGGGCGGTCTCGTCGAGCAAGCGATCCCCACGCGAGCCGTAGTAACCGATGGCCGAGCCGCTCACGAGCACGCGAGGCGGCGACGAGGCCTCGCGGATGGCGTCCACCACGCAGTGCGTGGATTCCACCCGGCTGGCGCGGATCACGGCCTTGCGGGCATCCGTCCAGCGGTGCGGTGGGTCGACGATTGGCGCGCCCACCAGGTTGACCACGGCATCCGCGGTCCATACGGCCTTCTGCCACGGGCCCGACTTGGTCGGATCTCCCCGCACGACCTCGACCGCGACGCTGTTCCAGGTGCGCGTGCCGCGGGAGACGACGACGCATTCGTGGCCCTGTCCGACCAGCGCGTCCACGACGTGGCGGCCGATGAAGCCGGTGCCGCCGGTCAAGAAGACTCTCATGGATTGGCGATCGGCGGTTGGCGATTGGCGATTGGCGATGGAGTCTCCGAGGAGACTTGGACGCGGGAGTCCACCGCCATGGCGCCCTGCTCCAGCGCGAACAACGGATTGATGTCCATCTCGGTGATGCGCGGGTGGCGCTCGGCCAGCTGTGACACGCGGAGCAGGACGTCCTCCAGCGCCGCGAGGTCGCGGGCGGGCTCCCCGCGGACCCCCTCGAGCAACCGCACCATCCGCACCTCCCGAATCATCTGGTGCGCGTCCTGATCCAACAACGGCGCCAGTCTGAGGACGACGTCGCGCATCACCTCGACGTACACGCCGCCGAGCCCGAACATCACCAGCGCTCCGACGCGCGGCATCCGGGTCAAGCCGACGATCGTCTCGTGGCCGGGCGGGGCCATGCGTTGGAGAACGAACCCGCTAACGACGGGCTGACGGGCCGACGGGCCGGCGGGCGGTTGTTCCGCGAGGTGGGCGAGAACGCTCCGAGCGGCATCGGCGGCGGCTGCCTCGTCGGCGAGGTTGAGGGCGACGGCGCCGACATCGGTCTTGTGGGTGATTTCGGCGCTCACGGCCTTGAGGGCCACCGGGAAGCCCAGCTCGCGGGCCGTGGCGGCGACCGTGGCGGCCACATCCGCGCCGGGCTGGGCCGCGACGTACCGCCACGGCGTGACCGGAATGCCGCAGGCCTCGAGGATACGGAGCGCGTCGGGCTCGCTCACCTTGGTTTCGCCACGCGCGAGCGTTGCGTCGATGATCCGCTCGACCGCGGCGTCGTTGGCGGTGAACGACACCAGCTTGCCGGCCGGCCGTGTGCGGGCCTCGGCATACCGCCACATGGCCGACAGCGCCCGCGCCGCCGATTCCGGGAAGATGTAGGCGGGCACCTGCGCATCGTGCAGCTCCGCGAGCCCTGCGGGCAGCCCTTCCCGGCCCATCAGCACGGCCAACATCGGCTTCGCGGGATGCTGCGCGTTGACGCGCACGATCGCTTCGGCGACGTCCCGGGTCTGGATGCCGAGCGGTGGGACGAACGCCGCGAAGGCCGCGTCCACGTTGGGATCGCGGAGCACGCAGTCGAGTGCGAACTCGTAGCTCTCCGGCCGGGCGCTGGCGATCATGTCCACCGGATTGCGGACACTCGCCTCCTCCGGGAGCCGCGCGCGCAGCGTGGCTTCCGTCTCCGGCGTGAGCGGGGTCACCACGAGCCCGTTCTGCTCGCACGCGTCGGCGATCATGATCCCGGGGCCGCCGGCGTTCGTCACGATGGCGACGCGGTTGCCGGCGGGGAGCGGTTGATTGGAGAGCACCATCGCGAGGTCGAACAGCTCCTCGATGGTTTCCGCGCGCATCGCGCCGGCCTGCGCGATGATGGCGTCCGTGGCCAGCTCAGCGCCCGCCAACGCGCCGGTGTGCGACGCCGCGGCGCGTTGTCCCGCGCCCGTGCGACCGGACTTCACCACGCAGATGGGCTTCGTGCGCGTGACGCGCCGCCCCAGCTCCACGAACCGCTTGGGATTCCCGAAGTTCTCGAGGTACATCAGGATCATGGACGTGTGCGGATCGCGCTCCCAGAACTCCAGGCAGTCGTTGCCCGACACGTCGGTCTTGTTCCCCGCGGACACGAAGGACGAGAAGCCGATGCCGAGGCTGTGGGCGTAATCGAGCACCGAGAGGCCCATCGCGCCCGACTGGCTCATGAAGGCGACCGGTCCTGGCGGGGGCATGATCGGTGCGAAGGTCGCGTTCATTTGCACGTCGGGCGCTGTGTTCATCACCCCCATGCAGTTGGGGCCCACCATCCGGATCCTGCCCTGCCGGATCACTGCTTTCAGCGCGCGCTCCCGATCGAGGCCGGCACCGCCGATCTCCTTGAAGCCCGCCGAGATCACGACGAGCCCGCCGACTTTGGCCGCGACGCACTCGCGCGCCACGTCCACCACGAACTCCTTCGGGACCGTGATCACGGCAAGGTCCACCGGACGCCCGATGGCCGTGATCGACGGATAGGCCGGGATAGAGTGGATCGCGCTGGCCTTCGGGTTCACTGGATAGACCGGTCCCTGGAATCCGTAGCGCAGGAGGTTGTCGAGAATCTGCCAACCGATGGTGTTGGGCTGCCGCGAGGCGCCGATGACGGCAATGGAGCGGGGGCGGAGGATGGGGTCGAGGGGGGAGGGCATGGGGGATAATCTAGGCGGGATGGAGCGGGATGGAGCGGGATCAACGGGATCAACGGGATAGACGGGATGAACGGGATAAAACTCCAGCAACGCATCGCGATCAACGCATCGCGGCGCGAGTTCGGCGGCATGAAGCCGCCGCTCGGCCCTGCCGGATGAACCGGCGTTCGCTGCCCGCTTCATGCGGGAGAGCCGAGCGGCGGCTTCACGCCGCCGACTCAGCTCCGCCGCCGCCCGTCCCCTCATCCCTCCGGTCGATTCAGAACGCCTCTTCCCGAATCACCACGAACTTCCCCCGCACCGTCACCGAGCCTCCCGTGGGATTGCTCGGCTCCCGCGGCGCCGTCAGCACCCACAAATACAACCCACTCGCCACCGTCTCCCCGTAGCGCGTGGTGAGATTCCAGACGAGATCCCCGTCCCCCTGGAGATCCGCCGGCACCCAGGTGATCTGCTGCACGAACTGCCCCGCCACGGTGTAGATCCGGAGCGTCCCCTGTGGGGGCACGTGCGTGAACAGCAACCGCGGCTGGTCGGCCGAGGTCTGGTAGCGCGAGTAGACGAGGAAGGGATTGGGCACGACGCGAATCAGCGCGAGCGCGGAATCGGTGAGGCTCGTGATGGCGCTCCCCAGGACCGGCGGCACGACGTCGAACACGATCGAGTCGCTCGGCTGGAACCCCACGTAGTAGGTGAACTCGGTGCGGTCGCCGGCGTGGAGCGGTTCGTAGCCGGTGGCGCCGGCGGTGGTTTGACGTACCGGATTGCAGCTCAGGCGTGGCGTGGTGCAGCCAAGGATGGCACGCGTGAACGTCACCGCGCAGATGGGGCCATCGTCGCCGACCACCAGGAAGCCGAGGCCGGTGTAGGTGGTGGGGGTCCACACGGTGTCACCCCGGGTGACCGGAGTCCCAACGACGCCCGCGCCCGCGATGGGGAAAGGCTCGGTGCGTTCATCCACAAACCGGGCGCCCCAAACACCCACTCCACTTCGTAAAAGGGGGCGTTGATCTGGTTCGTCTGTGGATTGAAGACCTCGTGCATGGCCTGACACTCGTAGATCGCCATCCTGTTGGTGCAGTCGCCGGCGTTGCTGAGAGCAACCCCGAAGTTCCCCGTCATGCGCATCCCGGCGTACGCGAGGTTGGCGTTCGCGAACAGATCGAATCCATGGCGCGCCGACCGGAGGTCGAAATCCGGACCCGCACCGCCGGCGTCGATGATGTAGTGGATTGCTGGCGGACGCTGTTGCGCCGCGAGCGGCGCCCAGGGCAACAAACCAATTGGCGGCGCTCCCAGAACGGTTGCGCCGATTACGACTGCGAGCCAATTGTGGGGTGCTGCGGTCAAACGAACAAGGTTCACTGGCCCTCCCTCCTGCAGGGCCGTCGTCTGGTCCCCCCCTTTGGGCCGTCCTCGCGGCCCCGCGCGGTTATTGGTGCCCTACCATTGCAACCTGGACGCAAAAAGGCAAGGATGCTCCGGCCTGGGTGCCACAAGAAACGGGATATCTTCGGTCTGATTTGCGTACCAGACGGCGATTGATCGGCGGCGTGAAGCCGCCGCTCGGCCCTGCCGGGTCAACCGGCCTTTCCTCCCGCTTCACGCGGGAGGGCCGAGCGGCTTCACGCCGCCGACCCGAGTAGACCGACCCCACCCTGGACATCCAATGCCAGCAGGCGGAACTTCACTCCGTGCTCCTCCTCAAGCTCCTCCAGTCCCTCATCAAGGCTCTGAACTCCGACGGCACGCCCGGCCAGGTAGCCGCCGGCATCGCGCTCGGCGCGGTGTTCGGGCTCACGCCCCTCATGAACGTCCACAACCTCGTGCTGTTCCTGCTGGCGCTCATCCTCAACGTGTCGTTCCCCGGAGTGATGCTCGGCTGGGTGCTGTTCCTGCCGGTGGGGTTTGCGCTCGATCCGGTGTTCGACGCGATCGGGCACCTGCTCCTCATCGGCACCCCGGCGTTGCTGCCGCTCTGGACCTGGTGCTACAACACGCCCATCGTGGCGCTCACCACCTTCAACAACACGATCGTGCTCGGCAGCGTCGTGCTGTGGGCCGCCGCGTTCGTGCCGCTGTTCTTCCTGCTGCGATACCTCGTCACGAAGTACCGGGCGACCGTGTACGCCCGGCTGCAACGCACCCGCGTGTTCCAGGCCGTGAAGGCCTCGAAGGCGTACAACCTCTACACGCTGTTCCGGCCATGACCGCCCCCGCCCCGGTGCCGACCCGCGTGCGGATCTTCCGCTGGAAGGGCATCGTCCCCCTGCTGCTGTTCCTGGTCGTGGTGATCGCGCTGTACCTGCTGTTCATGAACCTGCTCGTGGCGCGCGGGGTCGAGCACGTGGGAACCGCCGTCGTCGGCGCGCGGGTGAATGTGGCCTCCGCCGACGTGCGCTTGCGCGACGGCGTGGTGGCGCTCCGCGGACTGCAAGTGACGAATCCGCGGAAGCCGATGACGAATCTGTTCGAGGCGGACCAGATCGTCGTGAACGTTCGCATGACACCCCTGCTCGAGAAGAAGCTGGTCATCGACACGGTGGCCGTTCGCGGCCTCAAGTTCGGGACGCCCCGCGCGACGTCCGGCGCGGTGGTGCAGAAGACCGAAGCGCCGGCCAGCGAGGTCGCCCGATCCATCGACCAGTGGCTGGCGGGATTGCCGGTTCCGTCGTTCTCGCTGGAGGGCCTCCGCCAGGTCGTGAACGTCGACGCCATCTCCTCCGACAGCCTGGCGACGTTGCGGCAAGCGCGCGCTCTCGCCGGCGTCGCGGACTCGGCGCGCACCGCGTGGCTCGCGCGCGTGCAGCAGCTCGACCCGCGACCGCAGATCGACTCGGCGATGGCGCTCGCGAAGCGCCTCGAAGGCCAGTCGGTGCGGTCGCTTGGACTCACGGGCGCGCGCGACGCCGCGAATTCCGCGCGCCAGACCTTGAACGCGCTGAACCAGCTCGACACTCGGCTCAAGGGCCTCCAGGCGGGCGTTGATTCCAGCGTCGCGAACGCGCGCCAGGGATTGACCGCGTTGGCGGATGCGCGGCGACAGGACTACGCCTATGCGCGGAGTCTCTTGAAGGTGCCGTCACTCGACGCGCCGAGCCTGGGGCCCGCGCTGTTCGGCCGATTCGCGGCGCAGCAGGTCGCGCCCATCCTCTACTGGCTCGGCCTGGCGGAGCGCTACATGCCGCCCGGTCTCGACAAGCGCGTGCGACAGGGGCCGGACCGCGTGCGCGCGTCGGGCACCACCGTGCGATTCCCCAAGCAGGAGCAGCTCCCGACGTTCCTCCTGAAGGTGGCCGAGGCGTCGCTCCAGATTGGCGGCACGGGGGCGGCGGCGGGCGACTACGCGGCCAAGCTCACCGACCTCACCTCCGCGCCGGCGCTCGTCGGCCGGCCGACGGTGCTGTCGGCGGGGCGCACCGGCGGGCGCGTGGGCCCGGAGACGGCGCGGCTCGGCGCCATCCTGAATCACGTGGGCGCCACGCCGCGCGACTCCATCAACGCCTTCGTGAGTGGCTTGCGCCTGCCGACGCTCAACCTCAGCGCAATCGGCACGACGCTCGACCTGGGCACGGGGACCAGCGAGCTGATCCTCGGACGCCAGGGCGACAATCTCGCGGCGCGGTTCACCTGGCAGTCGAGCAACGTGGCGTGGCGGAAGCTGGGCGCGGACAGCACGTCCGCCGCGGACACCACGCGCCGCTCCGCGGTGCCGCAGCAACTGTCGGCGCAGTCGGTCGGCCAGTCGCTCCGCGGCACGGCGGAGGACATCGCCTGGCGGACCGTCGCCAACCTCAAGGACGTGCGCATCGATGCCCAACTCTCCGGCTCACTCTCACACCCGCGCCTGGCGGTGGGCTCGAACGTGGTCCGCGCCATCGGTGATGGCCTGCGGGCCGAGCTAGGCGCGCAGCTCCAGCGCGTCGAGGCCGACGTCCGAGGCCGAGTGGATGCCCTCGTCCAGGAGCGGGTCGATCAGGCCCAGCAGGCGGTGAGCGCGTTCGAGACCCAAGGCCGAGAGCGCATCGCCGCGGAGCGGGCAAGGTTGGACCAGGCGAA
>CAYWNR010000194.1:0-2914 GCA_964459705.1 uncultured Gemmatimonadaceae bacterium
TGGAGCGCGCGCGTATGACTCGGCCCGGCTACGCGATCGAGTACGACTACTTCCCGCCGCAGCAGTTGACCCCGTGGCTCGAGGTGAAGGCCATCCCCGGTTTGTTCTTCGCCGGCCAGATCAACGGGACCACGGGCTATGAGGAGGCGGCGGCGCAAGGTGTCGTGGCGGGCATCAACGCGGCACGGCGACTGCGCGGAGATGAGCCGTTCGTGCCGAGTCGAGATCAGGCGTACATCGGCGTGCTGGTAGACGATCTCGTGACCCGTGGCGTTGACGAGCCCTATCGGTTGTTCACGTCGCGCGCCGAGTACCGGCTCCTCCTGCGCCAGGACAACGCTCTTCGGCGGCTGGGTCCGGTGGCGGAGGGACTGGGTCTGCTCGACGGTACCGAGCGTACGCTATTGGCCCGGCGTATCGAAACAGAAGAGGAACTTGCCGCGACGAGTCGGGAAACGGTCGTATCACCGGAAGCCGCGAACCCGGTGCTCACGGCGGTCGACGAGCGCGCAATTTCCCAACCGCAGCGAGTAGGAGACCTGGTCAAGCGCCCGCGCGTTGGACTGCGAGACATGCTCCGTGCAGCCGGGCGCGAGTTGAATGGTGAAGGAGACGCGGTGGTTTCGGTGGAGATCGAGCTCAAGTACGAGGGGTACCTGATGCGCGAGCGAGAGTCCGCGGCGCGGTTGGCGGAGCTCTCCGATTTCCTGTTGCCCGCTGATCTGCCCTACCTTGAGTTGGTGACGCTGTCCACGGAAGCTCGGCAGAAGCTGGATCGGGTGCGACCGACCACGTTGGGTCAGGCGGCCCGAGTCCCCGGTGTGAGTCCCGCGGACTTGCAGGGGGTAGTACTGGAAGCGATGCGGCGACGGTCCCGCGTCGAGGACCGACTTGGTGGAGTAGGATCGTAGTCTCGGAAGTGTTCTAAATAATTGTAGATTATAGAGTTATGCAACCTATTGCCGTGCGGTTGAGGTGTTTCACGTGAAACGTCGGCGTGCGGGGCGGCACACGAATCCGGATGTCGGTAGGGAGTTCATCCGATCCCAGCTGGAGGTCGCTGGCTGGGACGGTGTTCTTTGGGACGTGAGTCGGAATCGGAGCATGGCCTGACCAAGGGACTGGAACCTGGATCTGACCCACTCGAGCCGCGACCGGTCGTGCGCGTTCCGTACCTGCGGTGGGAGATTGCCACCCTGCCCCGCACCGCGACCGAGATTCTCGGAACCGCCGGCGCATCTGCGCCAGTCGGTGTTTCCCGACGGCGGGACACACTGGCGTTTTTCTCTTCTGAGCGGCGACGCGACCAACTGCAACGGTTGCTTCGTCCGGTTAGCCGGTAGGCGCCAAGGACAACGGAATCGCGACTCGGCGCGGATTAGATGTGGGAGGTGTCCTCGTGACGCGTGGTCTCCGAGCGTGGTTCCTGGCGATCGTGTTGGGTGCGGGCGGGCTAATTCTGGCTTGTGAGTCGGTCTCGGACGTTGTGTTTGCGCGTCCCCCGTTCACTCCATTGCAGGATCAGCAGGGTCGGCTTCGCGTAACTTTCGGGGCCGGCGCGGACGTCGTCCGCGGCTTCATGCCTGACGGGCGTCTCCTGTTCCGCGCTTTCGACCTGGTCCCGTTCGGTGATGGGTGGATTCTGGCGAGCGTCCCGCCGGACGGTGGGCAGGTCCGGGAAGAGGCTGGCGTCTATCGCCCAGCCTTCTTGGATCAGATGGGGACCCTGGTGAGCGACGGGACGCGCCGGGTGCTGGCGCTGTGGAAGCCACCTATTCCGGGCGTCCATGGGTGCCCGGACAGTTCGCTGACGACGCTGGGTACCCCGGGGCCGGCGCCACGCCCGCCGTCGCCCATTGCGCTGGCGATCTACGCGCTGCCACTACGGGACGGAGTTCCGATTTCCTCCCTTGTGCCACGCATCGTGCCGATCGACGTCGTGACGGTCGAGTTTGCCGATCCACTCGTCCTCAAGCGTGTGCGCGTGACCCCCGTGATGCGGCAGGTTGGTCGAACGGCGACCAACGCCTTCGGCCCCGTGCTTCTCCCGGGCACGGATGACATGATCTACTCGGACGGGGCGCGGCTCTGGCGCGCCAGCATCGTGGACACCGCGGTCGCGCCGGTGCTGCTCGGGGACGGCGCGTTCCCCGTGCTGAGCCCGGACGGACGCTCGCTGGCCTACGCGGTACCGCTGGGGCTCGATTCCACCGAGCAGACGTTCACCGTCCCACTTGGCCTCGCGACGTGCGTCCAGACGCAGGTGGAGATTACGGCGAGCTCCTGGGAAGTTCAGGTCCGTGACGTCGAGTCGTGGGAAGTGCGGGCCTTGACGGACGGGATGGAAGCCGCCTTCGACGACTCGAGGGCCCGCCTGCTAGTCCGCGGGTCGGCGGAGTTGCGGTGGTTCGATTTGGCGACGCTGTCGAGCGTTGCCATTCCGGGAACGCGCGGTGCGTTCGCACCGGCGATTTCCCCTGACGGGAGCCTGTTGGCGTTCTCGCTCTTCAGCGATAGCACGAACACCGACGTCTACCTACTGAGGATCGACCAGTAGGAAGACGGGAACGGAGCGGGAATCTCCCGCTCCGACGTCGAGCCCTCGAAGCGCCTGTTTCACGTGAAACTGTGCGATCCGTTTGCTTTACGGGCCTCAGCACCTCCCATATATTGCGTGCGCGCAGCGTTCCGTACGTTACCAACCGCGCAAGTTGTACATAAACGATTGTTATAAAAGGACTTACTGAGCAGTGAGCCGAGTGATTGCAATCGCCAATCAGAAGGGTGGTGTCGGTAAGACGACCACTGCCGTCAATCTCGCGGCCTCACTCGCGGCATCTGAGCGCAAGATCCTCCTGGTGGATGGTGATCCGCAGGGGAACGCCACCAGCGGCATCGGGATCGACCGCACGAC
>CAYWNR010000194.1:3014-6867 GCA_964459705.1 uncultured Gemmatimonadaceae bacterium
TGCTCTACGACGTGAATTCGGTCGGCGCGAAATGCTATCTCGCGCTCGCGCAGGAGCTGATCCGGCGCGTGCGCGGCACGACGGCCACGCCGACGGCTCGGGGCGCATGACCGACCGTCAGGTGCGACGCCGGTTGGGACGCGGGCTCGAGGCGCTTCTCGGACCCGCACCCACGAGCGCCGAGGCCCGCGCAGACGGGACGCTCGTCCAATTGCCGCTCGCTCAGATCGGGCCGAATCCCTATCAGCCCCGACGGGCGTTCAACGAGGACGCGCTGGCGGAACTTGCCGCTTCGCTGAGTGCGTCCGGGCTCCTGCAGCCGATCGTCGTGCGTCCGGCAGACGGCGGCTACCAACTCATCGTGGGCGAGCGTCGCCTCCGGGCGGCGGATCGCCTCGGGTGGCGGGAGATCGGGGCGGTCGTGCGTCAGGTGGACGACCGGACGCTCCTCACGCTCGCGCTCGTGGAGAATCTGCAGCGGGATCAGCTGACGGCCATCGAGGAGGCCGATGGCTACCGGCGCCTCATCGCGGAATTCGGTGTCTCGCAAGGAGCGTTGGCCGAGATCGTGGGACGGAGCCGCCCCGCCATCGCCAACGCGTTGCGACTGCTCAAGCTCCCAGCCGACGTCCAAGAGCTGGTGCATCAGGGGCACCTGACGACCGGGCACGCGCGGGCGTTGCTGCTGGTGACCGACTTCCGCACCATCCCGGGACTGGCGCGGCGGGCCGTCCAGGAGCAGTTCTCGGTCCGCGAACTGGAAGCGGTAGCGCGTGGCGAGCGGCCGCCGGCCCGTCGTCCCCGTGCAGGTCGCAACGGAAGTGCGAAGAAACCCGATGCGGACGTGCGCCGCGTGGAAGATGCCCTTCGTCGACACCTGAAGACTGACGTCTTCGTGACTCGGCGAGGGAAGGGCGGTCGAGTCGGCATCAGCTTCTACTCGAACGATGACCTGGCTCGCCTGTTGGAGATCATCCTCGGGCGGCCGTTCGACGGATGAGCGTGGCGCGTGGTGTGACCGTCGTCGTGCATCGCGACGGCGATACCCATTCGCGGCAGTTCCACCTACCGCTCTGGGCAGCCCGCCTGCTCGTCGGTGGCGGGGCACTACTCGGAGTGGCGGTGGCCGTTGGCGCGGTGCTGTATGCACCGATCATACGGTCCGCGGCGACCGTGGCGGGGCTCAAGACGCGGATTGCCCGACTTGAGGGGGAACGCGATCAGGTCCAGGTGTTGGCTCGACAGCTGGACGAATCTGAGCAGCGGTACGAACAGATCCGTGGGATGATGGGCGGAGCCATCGTCCCCGTTCTCGCAGACTTGTCTTCGACGCCCACGCCGGCCGTTGCGCCACTCGTGGCGCAGCCGCCGGATGCCCCCGCCCGGTTTGAGCTTGGGTTGTCCGCCCCCCATCACTGGCCACTCGATCAACGGGGGATCATCACGCGCGGCCAGATCGGCGCCGGCGCACGGGACGAAACGCATTCCGGCGTGGATATCGCCGTCCCTATCGGGACACCGATTCGTGCGGCCGGCGGCGGCGTGGTTTCCGAGGTTGGGGACGATCCGGAGTATGGACTTTTCGTGCTGCTCGATCATCCAGAGCAGTACCAATCGCTGTACGGCCACGCGTCGCGGTTGCTGGTGCAGATCGGTGATACCGTGCTCGCGGGGCAGGTCATTGCACTCGCCGGTTCGACGGGGCGGTCAACCGGTCCGCACTTGCACTTCGAGATTCGGCGCGGTTCGCGCGCCATCGATCCGCGCACCGTGGTGAGGGAGGCTCCTTAGAATGGCCAGTGGTTCTGACCGCGCAGAGGCGGCGCTCACGATCATCGCTCCCGGGACCCGGGTCGTCGGTGAAATTGAGGCGTCCGGCGTTTTGAAGGTCGAAGGGGTGGTCGTCGGCACCGTCCGTGCGGAGCGGCAGATTCTCATTGCCCGAGGCGGCTCGGTGGAGGGTGACGTGTTCACCGCGGAGGCGGTCATCGGTGGCACCGTCAAGGGGGGAGTAACGGGGGGCGAGCGAGTCGAAATCCAAAGTGGCGCGGTGGTACATGGTGACGTGTCGACGAAGCAGCTGATCGTGCAGGAAGGTGGGGAGGTGAATGGACTCGTGAAGATGTCGGCCGCTGCGCCGGAAGGTGGGTCGACGAAAAGCGAGTGAACACTTCCACAGCGAGTCCTCGCGCTTCAAGTTGAGGTTCTGGTGTGTCTTGCAATTTGTTATTACATAGTGTCTTACGCTGAACGCGTTTTCGGTGTATGATCGCTAGATGTGCTGTTAGAGTGAACAAACAGACATGTTGATGTCGCTACTGCCATGACCCACGCGCGGACGGTTCCCGAGTTGGTTGAGTATCTCGACCGCTATCTGCGGACGGTCGAGATTCCGGACGCGTCCGGAGCGCTGAACGGCCTCCAGGTTGAGAATTCTGGGCGGCTCCCGCGCATCCTCGGCGCCGTGGATGCCTGCCAAGCGTCCATCGACGCTGCCGTTGCGCGCGATGCGGGGCTCCTGCTGGTGCACCATGGTCTGTTCTGGGGTGGGCCGACTCCACTGACCGGCCGCGCCGGTCGACGGATTCGAGCGCTGATCCAGCATGACGTCGCGGTCTACGCGGCTCACATTCCGCTGGACTGCCATCCCGAGGTGGGCAACAACGCCGTGTTGGCACGTGAGCTGGGGTTCGAATCGCTCGCGCCCTTCGGCCGGTATCATGGGATCGAGATTGGTTGGATGGGCCAGGTGAACCTGGCCCTCGCTGACTTGGCGCACCTCCTCGAAGAGTGCCTTGGGGCTGAACCGAGGATCATCGCCAAGGGACCGGCGCGCCCTCAGCGCGTGGCGGTCATCACCGGAGCGGGCAGCGACTTCCTTCCCGAGGCACACGAACGGGGCGTCGACACCTTCATCACGGGTGAGGCGCCGCACCACGCGTACTTCGATGCCGAGGAACTTGGAATCAACCTGATCCTCGCCGGTCATTACGCGACGGAAACCGTGGGCATTGAAGCCCTGGGTGAGCATCTGCGTGACCGGTTTGGTTTCGAGTTCGAGTTCTTCGACCACCCCACCGGTCTCTGATGCGCTGGTGGGTGCCCGTGCTGGCGCTCCCGGCGCTCGCGTGCGCCGGTGGTGTGGTGCGGCCGGTCGTTCCAATCGTCCCACCGGACATCTCGCCAATCACGGTCCCGATTCGGCTGCGCTCCCTGCCCTATCGCACGGTGGCCAACCCCGTGTCACCGATCGCGTTCTGCGCCGGCGGCGACGTGATGCTCGGAAGCAACCTCGACTCGGCGTGGGCCCGACAGGCACAGCGGCAGGCTGGTCTGCCGACACTCTTCCCGAGTCCTGATTCCCTCCTTGCACCGCTCCGCCCCCTTGTCGCGGATGCGGATGTCGTTCTGTTGAACGTCGAGGGGGCGATCGGAACCGGACCGGCGCCCCGCAAATGCCGCAGGGGCTCGACGAGCTGTTACGCGTTCCGCCAGGACATCGGCGTCGCGGCTGCCCTCCGACGCATCGCTCCGCTGGCCGCAGTTGCCGGGAACGTCGCCAACAACCACGCGATGGATGCCGGGAGTGGAGGATTCGAGCAAACGACCGAGTACCTGAAAGCAGCTGGCGTGTACGTGGTGGGAGCCGATTCGCTGGCGACCTTGGTGCCCCTCCCAGATGGTGACACGCTCGCGCTCCTGGGCTTCTCTGCCTTCCAGGCCGGGCCTGACGCGCGCGACCTGCCCCTCGTCGCGCGCGTGGTTGCGCGTGCCGCTGCCGCACATCCTCGCGTCATTGTGTCCCTGCATATCGGCGCCGAGGGCGTGCGCGCGCAGCGGACCCCGGACTCGG
>CAYWNR010000195.1:0-6863 GCA_964459705.1 uncultured Gemmatimonadaceae bacterium
CAGCTGTTCCGCTCCCTCGATCCGGCACGCATCGGTCTCACGCTGACGGACTCCTGCCTCATGCAGCCGCTCAAGTCCGTCTCGGGTGTCATGATCGCCGGCCCGCGGGAGATCCACCGGTTTCCGCCCA
This sequence comes from uncultured Gemmatimonadaceae bacterium, assembly GCA_964459705.1. Lineage (GTDB taxonomy): Bacteria > Gemmatimonadota > Gemmatimonadetes > Gemmatimonadales > GWC2-71-9 > JAOTWJ01. The sequence continues at coordinate 131 of CAYWNR010000195.1, forward strand.
CGTACGACTATTGTGAACGGTGCGAGACGCGCACGTGCCGGGAGCGGCTGCGCACGCTGTTCGCCCGGAGCACCTGACCACCCGGAGCATTGCCATGGCCGACCTGGTTGAGATCGCGAATGCCATCATCGGCGGTGCACACACACGTGTCGCGGCCCTGACGCAGGACGCGATCCGGGAGGGCATTCCGCCCAAGACCATCCTCGACGACGGACTCATTGCCGGCATGACGGTGGTCGGCGACCGGTTCAAAGCCCACGAGATCTTCCTGCCCGACGTGCTGCTCGCGGCCCGCGCCATGTACGCGGGCATGGACCAGTTGAAACCGCTGCTGATCCGCGACGGGATCCCGTCCCTCGGCAAGGTCGTGATCGGGTCGGTCCGTGGCGACCTGCACGACATCGGAAAGAACCTGGTCGGCATCATGCTCAAGGGCGCCGGATTCGAAGTCATTGACCTCGGCCACGACGTGCCACCGCCGAAGATGGTGCAGACGGCCCGGGAGCAGGGCGCCACGGTCATCGGCATGTCGGCGTTGCTCACGACCACGATGCCGGCGATGCGCGAAGTGATCGACCTGGTGAAGGCGGACGCGCAGGACACGACCATTCGGACCGTCATCGGAGGCGCGCCGGTCACGGAGGCCTATGCGCGGGAGATCGGCGCAGACGCGTACGGCTTCGACGCGGCGAACGCGGTGGACGTCGTGAAAGACCTCCTGGGCGGGCGCTAGCGTGACGCTCCTGCTCGAACACCTGGCCGCGGGCGAGCGCCTCGTCGGCGACGGAGCCATGGGAACGATGCTGTTCGAGCGTGGCCTCGCGCCGGGCGAGCCGCCGGAATCCGTCACGCTGTCACAACCGGCGGTGCTGGAGGAGATCGCGCGCCTCTACGTCGAGGCCGGGGCGGACATCGTCGAGACCAACACGTTTGGCGGTTCTCCACTCAAGCTCGCGCTCCACGGGTTGGAAACGCGGGCTGAGTCGCTCAACCGCGACGCGGTCCGCCGCGCTCGGGTGGGTGCCGCCGGACGCGCGCACGTCGTCGGCTCATGCGGCCCGTGTGGCAGGCTGCTCGAACCCTACGGCGACACGAGCACGGAGACCGCGTACGCGAGCTTCCACCAACAGATGGCGTACCTCATCGAGGCCGGCGTCGATGCGATTTGCGTCGAGACCATGACCGACCTCGCCGAGGCCACGCTCGCGATCCAGGCCGCTCGGGACATTTCCTCGACGATCCCCATCCTCGCGACGATGACCTTCGATGCCACGCCGCGGGGATACTTCACCATCATGGGAGTGACCGTCGCGGCCGCGGCGGCGGGCCTCGAGCAGGCCGGTGCCACCGTCGTGGGCTCCAACTGTGGCACCGGGATCGAGGACATGGTCGCCATCGCGCGGGAGTTCCGGAATCACACCCACCTCCCGATCATCGTCCAGCCGAATGCCGGCCTGCCGAAGATGGTGGACGGGCGGACCGTGTACGACGAGACGCCGGACTTCATGGCTGACAGGGCGACCGAGCTGCTGGCAATTGGCGTCTCGATCATCGGGGGCTGCTGCGGCACCACACCCCACCACATCGCGGCGCTGCGCGGCACGGTGGACCGCCGTCCTCAGCCCCTGCCGGCCACGGAGTGACCATCCAAGCACCGGTCACGTCGCGTCGCAAGCTCGGACTCTGGATCTGCACGGCGCTGGTCGTGGGCAACATGATCGGGTCCGGCGTCTTTCTGCTGCCCGCGTCGCTCGGCTCCTACGGCGCCGTGAGTCTCGTCGGATGGCTGTTCACGTCCACCGGCGCGGTCATTTTGGCGGTCATGTTCGCGAAGCTCGCCCGAATGCTGCCCCGGCCCGGCGGACCGTACGCGTACACGCGGGCGGGGGTCGGTGAGTTCGCGGCGTTCCTGGTGGCGTGGGGATACTGGATCTCGATCTGCGCCGGGAATGCCGCAATCGCGGTCGGGATGGTGGGCTACCTGGGCTTCTTCTGGCAGCCGCTCGCCACCAATCCCGTCCCCGGCGCGGCCGCCGCGCTCGCGGCCATCTGGCTGCTCACCTGGGTCAATTCCCGCGGCGTGCGGGAAGCGGGCGGTGTCCAAGTCGTGACCACGCTGCTCAAGCTCCTCCCCCTCGTGGCCGTCGGCACGGTCGGCTTGTTGTACCTCCACGGGAACAATTTCACGCCGTTCAACGTCAGCGGACGCTCCACGATATCCGCGGTCTCGGCCACTGCCGCGCTCACCTTGTGGGCGTTTCTCGGCCTCGAATCGGCGACCATTCCGGCAGGCGAGGTCGAGCGACCGGAACGGACGATTCCGCGCGCGACCATCCTCGGCACGCTCACGGCCGCGCTCGTCTATATCCTCGGGACCATCGCCGTCATGGGGGTGATCCCGGCGGCCACGCTCGCCCAGTCCACGGCGCCCTTTGCCGACGCGGCCGCCGCGATGTGGGGCCCGTGGGCCGCGAAGGCCGTCGCCGCGGGTGCCGCGATTTCCTGTTTCGGAGCGCTGAACGGCTGGATCCTGTTGCAGGGGCAACTGCCCCTGGCCGCGGCGCTGGACGGGGTCCTGCCACCCGTGTTCGGCCGAGTGTCGGGGCGCGGAACGCCCGTGGCGGGGCTCGTGATTTCCAGTGTGCTCGTGACGCTGATCGTGGCCACCAACTTCACGCGAGGATTAGTGGATGAGTTCACGTTCATCATCCTGCTGGCCACCATCACCACGCTGGTGCCCTATGTGTTCTCAAGCCTGGCCTTCGTCTCGATGAGTCTCAAGGGGCGCGTCACGACGGGCGGATCACCGCCGATCTGGCCCGTGACGTTGGGCCTCCTCGCCCTTGCCTACTCGACGTGGGCGATCGTGGGCTCCGGTGGCGACGCGATCTTCTGGGGCTGTGTGCTGTTGTTGGCTGGTGTGCCGCTGTACTGGTGGGCGGCGCGACGGCGATTGGGGATTGGGGGGAGCATCAGCCCGGGAGGCTGACCGCCGCGGTCCGCCTCCCCGAGCACCAGCAGTCGAGGGGCGCTAGATGCCCCAGACCTCCTCGTCCACCACCTGTGCGGGCCGACGGGAGGTGCCCGGCCGCTGCCTCACCACGAGCACGACCGTGGCGGCCGCCAAGCACGCTCCGAAAATCGCCAACCGCAACCACGAACCACGCTGTCGCATGCTGCACCCTCGAGGTTGAGGTACAGGTAACTTCATCAGGCCGAGTTATTTGCACAACTACTAGTGCTGGTAGGGTGGTGAACGAGGGGATGGCGTCAGCGATTCGGGAATCTCTTCGAGACGGGTCCCCAGCGACGCGCGGTGCCAATGGAGGGTGGCCGTTCTGTTGGCTATCCGCCACTTGAGGAGCGGATCGCGGGCCCCGTGGCGAGGACGCCCAGTTCCTCCGGGACATGGGCAGGTGGATCTGCTAAAGGGGCTGGGGGAGGCCGCAAACCCGGCCCCCCCCGTACCGGTATCACTGGTTAGGTGGATGGAGGAGACGGAAGCCTGATGATCACGTCGATTCGACGATTCTGCGCCCGTCCCTCAGCTGTCTCGTTGGTGGCCACGGGCTGTGACGCACCAAAGCCGACCGCGGATATGATGTCCCCGCTCCAGCTGGTGTTCGCAACGAGATACTCCATCACTGCCTGCGCTCTCCGTTCGCTGAGTCCTTGATTGACCGCCTCGTTGCCCTGGCTGTCGGTGTGGCCTGTGACTACGATCGGGGCATTGGGGAACTCACGCATCGACCGTTGCAGCCGAGTCAACAACTGAAAATTGTTCGGAGTAATCTGGGCCGAGCCCACGGCGAAGTTGAGACCTTGCAGGCTGATGATCAGTTCGTTGCCACGCAGCAGGACCTCAGCCTCTTGCGGGCTGAAATCACTCCGAATGTGTTCGATCTTCTGCTCTCTGGCTTGGCGCGCTTCGAGCACGGCGGCCGTAGCGCGACGTTGACGGGTTTCCTCCGCCACCTCTCTCGCTCGGCCCGCAGTCTCAGCGGCTAGAAGAGCCCCCAGGGAATCGCGCTGTACAGCCAGCTGCGTCGTTAGGGAATCACCCCGGCCCTGAGCCGCCGCCAGCATTTCTCGGGTGTCCGCGATTTCACTTCGTAGGTCACGACGTTCTTGATGAAGGCTCGTAATCGTCGCGTTGATGCGATCTACGACCGTATCCGTCCCTTCACCAAACGTGAGCTCGAGGCCCAGAACCTCCCCAACACTTGCCAACTGCCCTTCGTAGCCCAGCATGAGGGCCTCAATCCCCTTGTCCGTGTCGTCGTCGACAACTCCAGCCCGTTGCGCAATACGAGCAGCTCGCTGGAACGCCGTCGCAGCAGCTCGCGCCAGCCGCCCCGCTTCCGCGCGGCGGTACCGGTCGTCCGCCAACGTGCTTTCTGCCTGTGCCAGAAGCGAGTCCCCCCTGGCCAGTGTCAGGCGGGCCCGGTCATCCGCGTCGTGGGCAATCGCCACTTTGCGGAGGCCCTCTGCAGTACCGATCAAATCCTCACGAATCGCCTGATACTCGGCGTTTCGAAACAGCTGTTCCGCCTCGGCCGCTCGTTTCCGCGCGCCGTTCTGGTCGCCGTCCTCGATCTTCCGTCCGGCATCGCGAATCTTGTCCTCGGCCTCTCCCCACTTCTTGCTGGCGAATTCTGGCGCATTGGCTTCAGCGGCCAGCGCACGGGCTTCCAGCGACTGCTTCAGGAGGACCTGTCCCATTCCCTTCAGTTCTTCCGCCCCACGCAGTTTCTCTCGCACCTCAGCCAATCGGTCACGGATTTCGGTGAGGCGCTCGCCTCGATCGAACAGTCCGCGAGCCTCACGGAGCTTGCGTGATGCTTCATCGTAGTGGCTCGGGGCAATCAGATGCAGGTACTCGGAGTAGGCGCGCTGCACCTCGGCAGCCACTTGCTGAATCTCCACTTCAACGCTTTGAGCGACGGCCGGACTCGGGCTCGCCGCAAGGCAGGCCAGGAGGGCCGCACCGGGAATCACTAGACCGGTTCTCATGGTCTTCTTCTCCTGCAGTGGTGAGTTGGCATGGCGCGGCCACGCCGGCCACCGGCGCATACCGTCATGAACGATTCACTCTAGTCTCGTTGGCCCGCGGCAGGTATCGGGCAAAGAGATGAAATAGGGACTAATGCCGGAGTAGGCCGCGTAAGGGAGCGCGAGCGGATTCCGTGTCAGCCGAGTGAACTATGCCGTTTGCGGGAGGGGCTGGCGGCCGTCGCCGCCCGGTACCTTTGCACGAGTCAGACGCTGCTCGCGCTCGCCGAGCACCTGAGCGGGCGGCCCTCGTTGCAGTGACGTGCCCACGCGACGCTCGCGCCCCGCCGCGCGTTTCCTATCGTGGGGCGCCCAAGATACCGCCAAAGGCACAGCGCGGGCGGCGGAAAGCAAAGCGCCTCAGCAACACCGAAGTCGCTGAGACGCATGCGAGTAGCGGAGGAGGGACTCGAACCCCCGACACGCGGATTATGATTCCGCTGCTCTAACCAGCTGAGCTACTCCGCCAGGCCCCGCCCCAAGCCCCTCCCCGGCGGACGGGCGGACGGGCGGACCGTAAGTTTACCAGGCTTTCGAGGTTGGACTCAAGGCTCGTCCGGGATCTCCACCTGGAACATCAACTCCCCCGGCCGGAGCATCCCGAACTTCTCCCGGGCCACCCGTTCCTGCGTGGCCGGGTCGGTTTCCAGGAGTTTCACCTCGATTTGCAGGCTGTCGATCGCGATCTTCAGGCTGTCGATGGCCGCGCGCTCGCTTTCGAGGTCGCGCCGGAGCTGCCACCAATCCCACGTGCTGTACTCGCCCCCCGCGGCGCCGAACACCACGCCGCCGACGATCGCGATCCCGGCCAGCATGCGCGCCCGGCTCACCGCCCGTAGATGCTCCCACCCGGAAAGTCCGCGATGTCACCCAACTGCTCCGCGATACGCAGGAGCTGGTTGTACTTGGCGATCCGATCGGTCCGCGAGGCGCTGCCCGTCTTGATCTGACCCGCCCCCGTGGCCACCGCGAGGTCGGCGATGAACGTGTCCTCCGTCTCGCCCGACCGATGGGAGATGACGGTCCCGTAGCCGGACATCCGCGCCAGCTCGATGCACTCGAGCGTTTCCGTCAGGGTGCCGATCTGATTCACCTTGATGAGGATCGCGTTGGCCGCGCCTTGCTCGATCCCCTTAGCCAGCAGGTCGGTGTTCGTGCAGAAGATGTCGTCGCCCACGAGCTGGATCTTGGCGCCGAGCGTCTCGGTCAGCGCGTGCCAACCGTCCCAGTCGCTCTCCGCGAGGCCGTCTTCGATGGTGACGATGGGATAGCTGGCACACCATTTCTCATAGAGCTTGATCATCTCGTCGGCGGAGTGCTTGGAGCCATCGCCCTTCTTGAAGGTGTAGATGCCGTCGGCGTAGAACTCGCTCGCCGCCACGTCGACCGCGATCGCCACGTCATCTCCCGCCTGGTAGCCGGCGACCTTGATGGCGGACATCACGGCCTCGAGGGCTGCCTCGTTGGACGGCAGCATGGGCGCGAAGCCGCCCTCGTCGCCCACCGCGGTCGAGAGTCCCTGCCCCGCCAGCACCTTCTTCAGGTGATGGAATACCTCGACCCCCATGCGGAGCGCCTCCTCGAAGCTGTCCCCGCCGATCGGGACGATCATAAATTCCTGCGCGTCCACGTTGTTCGACGAGTGGGCGCCGCCGTTGAGGATGTTCATCATCGGCACCGG
>CAYWNR010000196.1:0-6862 GCA_964459705.1 uncultured Gemmatimonadaceae bacterium
CAACAAGAAGACCGAATCCAACAACTAACCGATTTACTTGAGATCAGCCATCAGCACTACCTATATCAAGATCTACCATTGCGTCGTGTCACGGAGCGCGTAGCCCTGGCTCGGTCTCGGGTTCGGGTGCGCGCACGCCGCGAGCGCGAGCGCGGCACACAAAGCCATCGCCCCGCGGCTCATTTCGCTCCTCCCTCGCGGGCCTGCACGCCGCGCACGGCCGCTTCGATCATCCGATTCAACGCCGCGATCGAGAGGCCACCCTCGTCGGTCACGGGAATGGTCGCGAACCCGATAGCGGACGCCGTGGGGTACCGGCGGAAGATCTGCTCGAACAGGGCGGCAAGCTGCTCGCTCGTCGGTCCGCCGGGGACCTTGTTCTGGTGTCCCATCACCTCGCGCGGATCGAGCACGTCCATGTCGATGTGGATGTAGATCTTGTCGGTGAGACGGCTCAGGCGGTCCAGCTCGGCGAACACGGCCGGCGTTCCGTTCCGGAGGTCGTCCACGGTGAGCTGGTGAATGCCTGAATCGTCCAATAGCTCCTGCTCCAACGGATCCACGAGACGCACGCCCCCCATGACGACGTAGGCGTCGGCCAAGGGGGGATCGAGGTGCGCGTCCATCCGCATACGCCGGAGCGCGCGCCCGGTGGCGACGGCCACGGGCATGCCGCCCAAGGATCCGCTGCGCGTGGTCTCCGGCGTGTTGAAGTCTGGATGGGCGTCGAGCCAGAGCATGCCCACCCGGATCGCCTCGCGCGTCGGTCCCGAATGCTGAAGGCCGCCCACGAGCCCCGGCATCGATGGACAGGTCGCGAGCAGGCCGACGGTGAAGTACCCGTCCCGCTCATTCTGCGCGACGAGGTCGGCGAAATGCCCCAGCGCCATCCCCAACCGCTTCCAGGCGCCGTACTCGGTGTCTTCCTCCGGTGTCAGCGCCGCCTCTTCCAGGCGGACCGTGGCGCCGAGTCCAGCGAGGATGTGCTGAATCCCACCGGTGGCCATGGTGCGCGGACCCCGCGAGGTCCCGTTGGGTGAGAACGGCTGCTGGGCGAGCGCGACGCGCAGGTGTCCCGCCGCGTCGGTGTATCGTTGCTGCGCGTACGCCGCCGACGGAGCCAACGCCGCGGCGGCGAGAGCAAGCGCGATCGGTCTGTGCATGGACGGTCCTCCGTGCGGTGGCGGATGTCCTCCCCTAACCTGCGCCCCAAATCCACCGGGCGATAGCCCCGCGTCTCGAAGCCGACGCGATTGACGGCGGCAACGTGAACCGCGAAACTCTCGGCATGCGGATCGTCCTGGGGCCGACGCTTGCACTGACGCTGATCGCTGCCTGCCATCCATCACCAGCGGGCCAGCCGTCTCCCACGCGCGACATGCTCCTCCGGCCGGCCGATCCGTTCTGGGAAACGCGCGCCCCCGATGCGTACCGGGCGCGATTCGAGACCACCAAAGGCGCGTTCGCCATCGAGGTCTATCGCGCCTGGGCACCGCTCGGCGCGGACCGGTTCTTCAACCTGGTGCGCGCGGGCTTCTTCGATGATTCCCGATTCTTCCGCGTCGTGCCCGACTTCATCGCGCAGTTCGGGATTCCCGGTGACCCGGCCGTCGCGCGCATTTGGCGGGATCGGACCTTTGCCGACGATCCGCCGCGGGAGATCAACCGTCGCGGCACGGTGGCGTTCGCCATGAAGGGCCCGAACGATCGCCGGACCCAGCTCTACATCAACCTGCGCGACAACCCGCGGAATGATGGACAGGGGTTCGCGATGATTGGGCGGGTGATCGAGGGAATGGCGGTGGTGGACTCGCTCTATGGCGGCTACGGCGAAACGTCCGGCGGCGGGATGCGGGCCGGACACCAGCAGCGCCTGTTCGAGGAGGGGAACGCGTACCTCGATCGGGAATTCCCCAAGCTCGATCGTATTCTCCGGGCCACCATCGCCCGGTAACCCCGTTCCCCAATCACTTCAGGAAGGCGCGGCCGACGGCGTCCTCGTAGCCCCGCGTGACGTCGTTCTGCTCCCGGACGCAGAACCCCAGGTCGCGGAGCAGTCCGTCGCGCAGGTCGTAGACCCACCCGTGCACCGCCACCGGCTGGCCGCGATCCCAGGCGGCCCGCACGATGGTGGTGCGGCAGACGTTCGCCGCCTGCGCGAGCACATTCAGCTCGCAGAGGCGATCGAGCGCGACGTCTTCCGCGAGCCACGCCAGGCGCTCGCGGTGGCGGTCGGCCACGTTCTGCACGTGACGCAGCCAATTGTCGATCAGGCCGAGTGGGGTCGAGCGCCAAGCGGCCTGGATGCCGCCACAGCCGTAGTGGCCGCAGACGATCACGTGCTCGACGCGGAGCACATCCACGGCGAACTGGAGCACCGAGAGGCAGTTCAAGTCGGTATGGATGACGAGATTGGCGACGTTCCGGTGCACGAACAGCTCTCCCGGCTCTCGCCCGACGATCTCGTTCGCCGGCACCCGGCTGTCCGAGCAGCCGATCCAGAGCAACCGTGGCGCCTGCTGTTGGGCCAGGCGCGTGAAGAACTCCGGGTCCGCGGCGGTCCGCGCCTTGGCCCACGCCTGGTTACTGGCAAACAGTTCGGGGAGCTCTCGCATCGTCTTCCTCGCGGCACGGCGGAAGCGGTCGCCGCGCTCGGCAACCGGCTCAGGGAAACTCACCGCGAGGACGGGTGGGCGACAGTCCCGTCGCGCCCGCCCAGCCTAGCAGGTTCGACGCCGTCGCGATCGGCTGGACTCTCGCGGCTCGAGCAGCGGATGCCCGCCGAACCACAGCGACAGCTCGCGCGCCCGCTTGAACCGCACCTGCGCGCTGTCGGCCTGCACCGTTGGCGGCGACGGCGACAGCACCTCGTCCTCCCAGGCGGCGAGCCCGTCCTTGAGCACCTTCACGTTGCGGAGGCCACGCGCCCGCAGGAGCACCCACGCCTGGGCGGCGTGCGCTCCACCGTCGCTGTACAGGACGACCTGATCGTCTGGGGCCACCCGCAAGTCGCCGAGCCGATCGAGGGGTACCGACTCCGCGCCAGGAATGAGATACGCGGAGGTGTCGAGTCCTTCTCGGACGTCGATGACGCGGAGCCCCGCCTTGCGCGACCGGATCCATTCGGCCAGGTCGAGCGGGTCCACGTGGTCCTGTTCGCGCGAAATCTCGGCGGCAATGGTGCCGACGGTTGCGGGCGTCACGGCGCCCCGGCTCGCCAAGGGAAAGGCGAGCGCCAGCGTGAGCGTCACCGTTTCCGGGGTGCGGGGCCGCCACCAGCGACCCTGGGCGCCGTCCCGCACTCGGCGCGCGATCATTTCCGCCAGCGCCCAGAGGGCGGTGACGGCGCAGACGACCGCCCAGAGCGGGACGTGGAGGTCGCCGGCGAGCGTCGCTCCCTCGCGCGGTGCGGCGGCGGCGCTGAGTCCCACCAGCGGCCACAGCGCGGCCGTGAGCGCGGTGCCGATCAACATGCCCGCCACCGCCGCGAGGCCGTCGCGCCGGCCGCTCGAGGCGGCGACGCACGCGGTGCCGGGACACAACGCCGCAATCCCGAACCCCGCGCCGAAGATGACGGCGCCCAGAACCTGGGCCGGAACGTCGGTCGGGGGCATGGCGATGGTGGTGGAGTCGATCACGCCCGCGGCGCCGAGCCACGCCACGCCGAGCATGGCGACCACGATGCAGGCGAACATCACCGTGACGACGGTGAAGTCGGTGCCACGCATCTGTCCGTGGATCACGCGCGGATCACCAAGGCCGGCGCGCTCCAGGATGACGCCGAACACCACGCCGAGGGGAATGGCGGTGACCGCGACCGGCAGCCCGCCCATCACGGTGCGCGCTCCAGCCGGCGCTCGCGCGCAATCCAGGTGACGAGAATCGCGGCGCCGAAGGCGAGCGGAATGAAGAGCCACGCCCCGGTGGCAAGCAGCGCGCCGCCGGAGAGCGCGAGGCCGCTGGTGCACCCGTAGGCAAGGCGCGCGCCCACGCCCATCAGGGCACCGCCGGCCAAGGCGCGCCCGAGGCGCCCGCGAGCGCCGTCATCGGTGGCGTGGCGCCACCGCCCGGCGAGGCGGGCCGAGAGCCACGCGCCCAGGAAGACCCCCAGCAGCTCGAGCACGATCCAGTCGTTGAGCAGGGGAATCCCCGACGGCAGGCGGTCGGCGAGTGCGGGATTGGCGACGGTCACTCCCGGCGCGACGGCGCCGACGACGTCCCCGGCCACCGCGGCAAAGGCACCGGACGCGCCGAGCCCGCGACCCGCCAACACAAACGACGCCAAGAGCACGACGCCGAGCGCAACGCCACAGACGGTGGCGTTGGCGTAGGGGCGGGGGCGTTGCGCGCTCACCGCAGCTCCCGCCGAAGGCGCTCCGAGTCGTCTTTCGCCGGCCCGGTCGGATTCTCGATGGGGAGCTTCCGATTCTCCCAGTCGTTCATCGAGCCGTCGTACAGACGAATCGGATGGCCAAGCAGACGGGCGGCGAAGAGAACGACCGTGGCCTGCTGACCCACGTGGCAGTACGCGGCCACCGTGTCGCCGGCCTGCACGCCCGCGTCGGCGAACATGCGATGGAGCTCCGGCGTCGAGAGCATGCGCATGTTGTCGTCGACGAGGCTGTTGAACGGGATGTTCGCGGCTCCCGGAATGTGGCCGCCCGGCGAATTGTGCTCCGGCATGCCCGGTCCCTCGTAGAACACCGGAGCGCGGCCGTCGATGATTTTGACGCCGCGCGACCGCAAGTGCGCCTGCACCCACTGATAGTCCACCACCAGCGAGCGATCGGACGGAAGCGTCAAGTGGCCCTGCGCCGGTGCGGGAGGAACGTCGGTGGTCGTGGGCAGCCCCGCCCGCTTCCATCCCACCGATCCGCCATCGAGCCATCGGGTATGCGCGCCGAGCCCGGCGACCTGCAAGGTCCAGAGGATGCGGGTGGAAGGGGAAGCCCAGTCGGCGCCGGCGACCACCACGATGCGACTCCGGTCGCCGATCCCGAGCCGTTCCAACCGCGCGGTGAGGTCGGCCTCGGTCGGCAACTCGAGGGTGAGGTTCGCCGCCGAGTCACGGATGGAGAGGTCCTGCATCGTGACGAAGCGCGCGCCCGCAATGTGCCCGGCGTCGTAGTCGTCCCGGGGGCCTACCTGGAGCAGCACGAGTTGGGGATCGTGCAACTCGCGCGCGAGTTGCTCCGGAGTGACGAGCAGCGTTGGGCTCTGGGCGCTGGCCGACAGCGCGGGAGCGAGCGCGATCGCGACGAGCGCGAGTCGCCGAAGCGGTCTCAGCATGAAACACCTACCTGCGAGAGTGAGGGCTGGCTGGGCGCCAAACAGGACACTACACCCGGGGTGCCTCGAGGTTCGAAAGCGAGTCGCGGTGTTCGGCGGCATGAAGGTGCCGCTCGGCTCTGCCGAGTGAATCGGCGCGCCCCCCCGCTTCCCGCGGGAGGGCCGAGTCCGAGGGTCTATCGCGCGGTCTACAGCGTCCAGCCCGTCCGATAGGTCGGTGTGATCCAATCCTCGGGAATCGTCGCGTTCTTCACGACGCCGGTCTCGGGATCCAGGTCGAGCGACCGCCCCGCGCGCACGGCCAGGTTCCCCAGCAACACCATTTCGGTCAGGGGCCCGGAGTGCCCGGCGAACGACGATCCGGCTTGTGTGCCGGCCTTGCACGCGGCGATCCACTCTGCATAGACGCTCGCGACGCGCGGAAACTTCACTGCCGGGGGATGCGCGCGTATCTCCTCGTCACGCTTCGGGTCGAGCAATCGCGGGTTCTGGCCGTACATGTTGGCTACCAGCTTCCCATCGTCGCCGATCCACAGCTGCCCGCCGTCGTTCCACGGCGGCCAGTTGGCGATGTCGGTCACCTCGGGCGGGCACGGGGGCCTTAAACCCCCGTCCAGCCACACGGCCTTGACCGGCGGTCGTCCGCCGCGGGCGGGGAACTGATAGACGATGCGCGAGGACTTGGGCGCCGTCTCGTCGAACAACGTCGTGGACTCGACCTCGATGCGCGTCGGGTATTTGAAACCCAACGTCCAGAACGACGCGTCCATGGCGTGGCACGCGATGTCGCCCAGCGCGCCCGTGCCGAAGTCCCACCAGCCGCGCCAGCGGAACGGGGCGTACGCGGGATTGTAGGGCCGGAACGGCGCCGGCCCGATCCAGAGACCCCAGTCCAGCGTGGGCGGGACGTTGTGCGCGTCGGTCGGGCGCTCGATGGCCTGCGGCCAGATGGGCCGATCGGTCCAGTAGTGCACCTCGCGCACGGTGCCGATGGCGCCCGCCTCCACCCACTCGCGGATCTGTCGCGTGCCCTCGCCGGCATGTCCCTGGTTCCCCATCTGCGTGGACTGCGTGGGGCGCCGGGCGGATTCGGCTTTGAGGGCCCGCACCTCGCCCAGGGTCCGGGCGAGCGGCTTCTGGCAGTAGACGTGCTTGCCGAGCTTCAAGGCCATCATGGCCGCGGCCGCGTGTGAGTGGTCGGGGATGGAGACGGTGACCGCGTCGATGTTGGCCCCGTCCTTGTCGAACATCTCGCGATAGTCCTGGTAGCGCTTGACGGCGGGGTAGGTCGTGAAGGCGTCTTCCGCGCTCTTCGCGTCCACATCGCAGAGTGCGTAGAGGTGCTCGACGCTCATGCCCCGCACGTCGTTGCGTCCCATCCCCCCGACGCCGATGCAGGCGACGCTCAACGTATCGGACGGCGCGCGATACCCGCGGCCGAGCACGTGGCGGGGGACGATAGTGAAGGCCGCGCCGGCGGCGACGCGGTGGACGAACGTGCGTCTCGGAATGCGAGCCGATGCCATCGCGAGACTCCTGGAGTGTGGGTGGCGTGGCCGTCCCGTGCGGCCAC
>CAYWNR010000197.1:0-6785 GCA_964459705.1 uncultured Gemmatimonadaceae bacterium
AACTCGTCGAGCAGGGAGGGGCGCAGGTCGTTGGTCACGTTGCGAATGCTCCGGATACCGGCATCGATCAACTCCAGCGCCCGATCGAGCCGGGGGCCCAGCTCCGCGGCGGCCCGCTCGCGCACGAGCCCGAGTTCGAGCTTTACCGCGGCGAACACCTGGGCGGTCTCGTCATGCAACTCGCGCGACAATCGGCGTCGCTCGTCCTCGTGCTGATGGATCATGCGACCCGCGAGTCGCTCGAGCTCCGCGGTGCGCGACGCCAATCGCCGGTCGAGAGCGGCATTCTCGAGCGCCGCACCAACTTGCTGGCCGAGGGCAACGAGGAATCGCGTATCGAGGGCCGCAAAGGGATCGCGGGCGTCACCCACGATCAGCAACGCGCCGCTGATCGTGTCGCCTCGAAAGACCGGGAGCGCCGTGGCGTAGGCATACTGCGCTCCGCTGTTGATGCCGCGCATCGCCTGTTCCGGACGTCCAGAGACGAGCGCACTCTCGATGGCGTGTTCCGCCGCGCCGGATGGTGCGGTGCCCGTCCACCCGGCGCACATGCCAGCCCCATCAACGAACCGCCTCGTGCCGGACGAGTACATCGCGGTCCCGCGCACGCCCGAAAGCCGCATCGTGCCTTCCAGCAACGGCCGCACGACTTCGTGCTCGGCGCCGCCGCGCTGGAGCTGCCCCGACAGGTTGGAGAGGGCTTCCAGGCCCCGCTGCAGATCCTCGAGCACCAGCAGCAGCGTGCCCGCGCCCATCGCGAGCACGAAGAGGAGATCGACGTAGTAGCCCCACGGGTTCCAGGCACCCCGTTCCCGCAAGAACGGGTAGTCGAGGTGGTGCAATCCCCACAGGAAGAGCGCCCCGGCCAACGACGCCGCCGCGACGGAGCGCACGCGCTGGTGGTACCGCAGAAACGTCCAGCCCGTCCACAGGGTGGCCCCACTGAGGAACACGACAGCCGGTGCCGCGGCCGCCAGGAAGTTCTCCATCCGGTAAATGGCCACGTACGACCATAGGGGAGGGAACAGCACGACCAGGAGATACCGCGCCCGCCAGCGGAGTTGCTGGGAGAACACGAGCGCCGCCCAGAGGAGCGCCACCGCGGTCCAGCCCGTCACCACCTGATGCCAGTACAGCCATAGATAATTCTGGCTCAGCAGGAAGCTGATGATGGCGCCGACCCGTAGCGCATAGAGCAGCCAGGCGAGGGCAAACCAGCCGAAGTAGGGCTTGCGGTACCGGCGGTACAGGAAGAAGAAGAGGCCGGCCAAGCCCAGCGTCACCGCGGCCTGGAGGAACGCGGCGGCCAGCTCCATCATGCTGGGTGTCGGAATCTCAAAGTGCATCGTCTGCAAACAAAGCGTGCACGCACCCCGCCGGCAACGGTGCCTTGCGCCCGCCTTTTAGGCTGCGCGCTACACTGGCCAACCGCATCGAAGGCCTCTGGGCGGAATGCGCGGCGACGCGTCTCGTCGTCGGCTTTCGCGGGCTCACAGCCCGCGGGCCGCGGGACCGCTCCAGCCCGGCTACTGCGTCGACGTCGTGGTCTTCGACCCCGCGATAGGATGGCGCTACATTTCACCAGCCGCACCAGTACGCGACGGGCACGCGCCACGTGTTCGTCACCGGGGTCCAGAGGCTCGCGAACGGCGAGCATGCCGGCGCGCTTCCCGGACGGGGCGTTCGGGGACCGGACTGGAGTCGAAGCCAACGCCTGAGGAAACCACGAAATGACCCAGCAAGACCGTCGGAAGGGCGCCGACCGCCGCAAGAATCGCGTGCGGTCGGGGGACCGCCGCGCCAAGAACACCCCGGTCGAGGTCGACCGGCGTTCTGGGAAGGACCGGCGGCGACGCGAGCGGCGCACCGGCCGCGATCGGCGCAAGGCCAAGTAGCCGCCATCCGGACCGGTCCTATCGAAACCGGTCTCCGTCCGGGTGGGCGTGGGGTGCTGCCGGGAGGCTGGTCGTGTGGATGGCCAGGGACGGAGTCGAACCGCCGACACGCGGATTTTCAGTCCGCTGCTCTACCACCTGAGCTACCTGGCCGCGGCGGGAAAGTATAACCGAACCACGCCGCTCCTGGCAGGTTTCCGCGCCGTGCCCCGGAGAGCCGCGTCCGCCCCGGCGCTACGCTTCGCGGTCCTCGATGGCGGCCCGTTTCCGAAGCTCCGGCGCGTCGGGATACCGTTCCCGGATACGCTCCAACACACCGTGGGCGCGCGCCCGATCCTTGCGGATGGTCCGATAGATTTCTTCGAGCCGTAACGCCGCCTGCACCTGGACGTGGCGGGTGGCGCCATGCTCCAGGTGGCTCTCGAGCAGTCGAATCGTGTCGTCGAGGGTGGGACGGACGTTCGCTGGCGGTGCATCCGTCCCCTCGGTCAATGTCTGGAACGTCCACGACCCGAATGGGCCGATGACGCGGTCCCAGATCACGTCCCAGGCGGTCCAGAAGGTCCCAAACACGCCCGCCGCCACTAACAAGCGTCCCTCGCGAAGCAGCAGCCCGAGAACGCCGAAGACGATGGTGGCGGTCGCGAACACCGCGCGCACGATGGTCTGGGGGCGCTCGAAGGGTGATTCCATGGATTCACGCTCGCGGCGAATGGCGTCAAGCGGTTTAATTAGGGACCGGAAGCAAAGGGCGCAACAGGCGAGCGGAGGTGACGTGCGGGTAGCGGTCATCGGAGGAGGCCTCGCGGGACTCGCGGGGGCACTCGAGTTGGTCGAGGCGGGCGCTGATGTCGTCCTCCTCCAAACGGGTGACCGGCTCGGTGGGCAGATCCGCACGACGCGGGAGCGGGCCTTTCTCGTCGAAGAGGGCGCCGATGGCTTTGCACCGACTCAGGACTCCATCCACCGTCTGATCCACGATCTGCGACTCCAGAACCAGATCATCGCTCCCGAATCGCTGCCCACCTTGGTGCTCGAGGAGCCGGACAACCTGCGGCCGGCGGCACCATTCGAGGAGCTCCCGTCGGCCGCGCCCGCGAGGACGCTGCAAAGCGGCATGGCAGAGCTCGTCACCGCGATCCGCCGTCGCATCGAGCGACAGGCCGACATGCGAGTGGGGAATGCCGCAGTGGCGGTGACCCGAACCCGTCCGGGGTGGACCGTGTACCCCGAGATCGGGACCGCCTTGGTCGTCGATGCCGTCATGCTCGCATTGCCCGCTCGCTCCGCGGCCTGGCTCGTCCACCCGCTCGCGCCTGGGGCTGCACGGGCCCTCTCAGCGTTGGCGACGCGGCCGATCGTCACCGTTTCCGCGGCGTATCAAAGAGCGGCGGTGGGCCACCCTCTCAATGCCGCCGGCATTGTCCTTTCACGGGATCCCACCGCCGACGGCGTGGCCCTGTGTTCGTTCGTGAGTTCCAGTTTTCGGCGCCGAGCGCCCGCGGACTGGGTGCTCCTTCGCGCGCTGGTACGACCGGCCCGCGGCGAGCTAGTCGGCACGACGGACGAGGGTTGGGCGGAGATCATCCACGCGCAGCTGGCATCGATGCTAGGCTTGCGCCAACCCCCCGGCGCGGTATGGGTCGCGCGTTGGGCCGACGCGTCCCCGGTGTTGGGACCACAGTACCCGAGTCGCGTCGCGGAAGCCCGCACGGCGCTGCGGGAATTGGGCCGCATCGAATTCGTCGGAGCGGCCTGCGAAGGCACCGGTCTCGAAGGTGCTCTCCGGTCGGGGATCGCCGGCGCACAGCACCTGCTCGCCTCATGACCGCGTTGCGGCCGCTTCGTCACGTTTCCCGAGGGGCGGCGGCGCCCGCGCTTCGATGGCGGCGCGGCGTACGTGGACTCGTGCTGCCGGCGCTCGTCGCGGCGACGGCCATGCCCGCCAGCGCTCAGGACCTCTCGGAAGCCTGCGGGTGGCTGCAAACTCCCACGGTCGGCGGGTGGGCGAGCTACCGCCTCAGTGCGGGCGGCCGCGATGACTCGACGACGGTGCGAATCGCTATCGTTGGCCACGAAGCTGTCAGCGGCGTCGAGCATTTCTGGCAGGAAACGGTCATGCGGACGGGGGCGATGAGGACCGTGGTGCAGACCCTCGTGCCCGGCGTGCCGTACGATCCCACGACGATCCGACGTGCCATTGTCCAAGCCCCGGGGCGGGACCCCGTGGAACTCTCACCCCGCGCACTCTCCACCATGCCGTCGGGGCAAGGAACCGGCGGCGTGGACGCGTGCCGCCACGGTCA
Source organism: uncultured Gemmatimonadaceae bacterium (assembly GCA_964459705.1). GTDB lineage: Bacteria > Gemmatimonadota > Gemmatimonadetes > Gemmatimonadales > GWC2-71-9 > JAOTWJ01. The sequence goes on from CAYWNR010000197.1 coordinate 4,202, forward strand.
ACCCCAAGGATGGGAGACCATCACGGTTCCGGCCGGCACGTTCCGAGCGCTCCACGTGCGATATGCCCGCGATGGACGCACCGCCGATTCCTGGCTCGTGCCGAGCATCCCGTTCGCGCTGGCGCGCTCGGTCATAACCGGGGCCGGTGGCCCGGCCGACACCATCGAGTTGGTTCTCCTCGACCGAGGCCTCGACGCGACGGCGACGCTCCCCCTTCCGGCTACCAGGCAGCCATGACGCCCCACGCCTCGTGCCGGATTGCGGCCGCCAAGCACCTGTTCGGAACAGGGATAACCGACCCATGCGACAGTACGACGTAGTCTTCGTGCGGCTGACGTCCCGCACCCGTTCGGACGAGGAAGCCCTTACCGATCTCCTCAACGAGCGCTCCCGCGCCAACTGGACCTTCCACTCGGCCACCGCGGTGAGCGGCACGCGGTTGATGGTCGTCTTCAAGCGGGACACGGTGTGAGCCAACCGGGCGCGGGACCGGAATCCGGGGGCGTCCGCCTGCACACCCAGCAAGCCTGGGTGGGGCGGCTGCTGACGGTCGACCTCGATCGCATCCGAACGCCGAACGGAACGGAGTTGGAACTCGAGCTGGTCCGCCACCAGGGGGCAGCGGCCGTCGTGCCGCTCCTCTCGGATTCCGATTCGGCGGATCCCTTCGTCCTCCTGATTCGCCAGTATCGATACGCCACGGGCGGCTTCATCTGGGAGATCCCTGCCGGTGTGCTCGAGCCCGGCGAGGATCCCGCCACCTGCGCCCGGCGGGAGCTGCGCGAGGAAACGGGAGCCGACGCCGAGCATCTCGACCACCTCACCACCATCTTCACGACTCCGGGGTTCACGGACGAACGGATCCACCTGTTTCTCGCAACCGGAATCCGGACCGGTACGGCCGCACCCAACGACGACGAGTTGATCCGGACCGAGGCGCTCCCGATGTCCCAGATACTGGGGATGATCCGGGACGGAGACATCACGGACGGAAAGACGATCGTCGCCCTCCTGTTCGTGGCCGGCTTCCGCCTCAATACGTGACAAGTTGTCCCCGCCGGTACCAGGTCTGTCCCCGCCCGTGGACGGCCTGGAACTTTCGGCTTGGCCGTCACGTTTGTCAGATGAGGCCGGCCAACTTGCTGCTAGTGCAACGGTTGCGAGGTGTAGGGCATCTAAGCTGAAGAGAGCCGTGATGGGGTATGGATGTTGCCCCATGACTCAAGTGACTCAAAGGAGCTCGCTTAGCGAACGCTGTTCCGTACGCATTGCCAGGGGAGCTAAGGCTCCCTGGGGAGTCCTCATGAGCGTAGCCACAGCAACGACGCGCCCAGCGCCGAGCGGCGGAAGTCTCACCGACTCGGAGGTGGTAGCTACCTACCTAGGCGGGGATTCGCGTTCCTTCGATGTACTGGTAGACCGGTATCAGCACCGGTTGCTGAACTTCGTCTACCGGACCATTGGAGACCGGGAACGGGCCGAGGATCTCGTTCAGGAGGTGTTCATCCGGGTGCACCGGCACCTCCACCGATTCGACCAGAGCAAGAAGTTTTCGACTTGGATCTACACGATCGCGTCGAACCTGGCGAAGAACGAGTTGCGCAATCGGAGCCGGAACCCGCTGGTCTTGTTCCAGGCCATTCGCAAGGACGACGACGTCGACCAGCGCCCGCTTCAGTTCGAGGACCACCAAACTCGGCCGGACGATCTGTTCCGGAAGCGCCATCTCCGCGAGCTGGTGGAGTGGGCGGTCGCGCGGCTTCCTGAACACCATCGGATCGTCTTCGTCCTCAGGGAGTTGGAAGGCAAGACCTACGAGGAGATCGCCGAACTCACGGACTGCAATCTGGGCACCGTGAAAAGTCGCTTGAATCGGGCGCGGGCGCGGTTCGCCCAGATCGTCGCACCCCACGTGGACTGAGCGCCTTCGAGCCGGTCCGGTTGCCAGCGGGGCGGGGGGGGTCTGGAACTCCCCCGCCCCGCCGCTGTACAAATGGTCGTCATGCCACGGCATCCCCATGCAGTGTAGCGAGTTCCTCGAGGTCTACTCGGACTACCGCGACGGGACGATCCCCGACCCCGACCTTCGGGCCGCGGTGGAAGCCCATCTGTGTGAGTGCCTGCGCTGCCGGCGCCTAGCGCGCGCGATGACGCGCGGCCTGGCGCTCCTCCACCTGACGGCCGAGGAGGTCGAGCCTTCCGCCGAGTTTCGGACGCGGCTGGAGTCCCGGCTACAGGCGGAGGTGACGGTCGGCGACCCGGTCGTGCCAACGCACGCGGGCCTCGCCGCGGCCCTATTGCTCGCCGCGGCGCTCGGGCTGCTGGTGGTGGAGGGGCTCGGACGCAGCGATCCGCCACTGGTCGCCGATCAGTCGCAGCCCAGTTTCGAGCCAGCCCTCGCCAACGTCACCCTCCCCGCCTTCGCCCACTCCACCTTGGAGTTCCACGGCGTGCACGCTCCCCTCGGAAGCTACGCGCTGTTCACCGGGCGCCACTAGCAGTCGGCTTACTTTCACTGCCCTTGGGCGGCGGGTAACTTCCGCCCACATGCCTTCGTTGACGCTCGAGCAGGCGTTCGGCAGC
>CAYWNR010000198.1:0-6760 GCA_964459705.1 uncultured Gemmatimonadaceae bacterium
GACGGGCGGCTGGCCGTCACGGTCGGTCGGGTGCAGGAAGACGTGTTTCGCTTCGTGTTCAAGGTCGGGGACGAGCGCTACTTCGTGCGGAGCGGAAACACACTGGTGGACGGGCAGGGTCGCCCCCTCACGTGGCGGTTGTACCGCATCCCGTTCCGGGAGGACACGCTCCAGATCGGCACGCCCAGCATCCGCCAGGTGCAGTCGGTGCGGATCACGGTCGTGGCCCCCGACCAAGGGCCGTCGGAACAGGAGCTCTTCTTCGCGTTGGCGCGCATGCGTCTCGAGGGGGCTCCCTGGTTGAAGCGCGCCTCGACGCCGATTGCGGGCCTGAGTGGTGCCGAGGGCCAGCCGCACGGTGAGGTCGTCGTCTCGACGGTCTCGACCGAAAACGGCGATCTCGCCTATACGTCCCCGCCGGGCGTCACGGATCAGGCCTCGCAGCAGGGTGCGGGCCTCCAATTCGCGTCGCAGCAGATCAACGAAAAATCCTTGCGCGTGCTCGCCCGGGACCTCCGTCCCGGCGAGCGGGCCGAGGCGTTTCTCCGATTCACCGATGAGGCGGACAAGAACCTCCTGCGGTACGGCGTGCTCCGTGTGTGGGCCCGGGGCCGCGGCCCCGGCTGGGAGGATGGAGATCTCGAGTTCTTCCTGAAGGCGGGCCGCGACGAAAACAACTTCTACATGTACCGTACGCCGGTGCGCTCGGTGGATTGGCTCCCGGAGGTGGTGATCGACCTCAAGCGGTGGCTACTGCTGCGGGCCTCGGTGGAGGCCGCGTGGTTGCGTGGCGAGCCGCCGTCGGGCGCGGACGTGTGCGGCGGCGACTCCACCGCCTACGTCGCGTGTGACGGGCCGTACGTCGTGCAGGTGCGGGACCCCGGCATCGCTCCCCCGAATCTCGCGCGGGTTTCGGAGATGGCCGTCGGCATTCTCCGGACCCGCCAGAGCGTCTATATCGACCAGGCCGAGCTGTGGGTGGACGACATTCGCCTGGGCGACGTCGTGGCAGACATGGGAGTTGCCGGAGCGGTAGACGTCCGCCTCCAGGCGGCCGACGTCGCCGACCTGCGCTTCGGGTACCAGAGCCGCGACGCGCGCTTCCAGCAGCTCGGGGAGGATCCCACCTTCAGTACCGATGGCGCGCTCCGGTTCGGCAGCACCGTGCGGCTCGACAAGCTCCTGCCGGGCGGGAGCTTCAGCATCCCGTTCGCGTTCCAGACTGTGCGGACCTCATCCAATCCGCTCTACCTCAACCGGACCGACGTGCTGGCGGACGCGCTGCCGGATCTCCGACGCCCCCGTTCGACCTTGAACACCTTCTCGATCGCGTATCGGAAGATCAAGCGCGGCCAGTCACTGGTGGAGCGCGTCGTGCTCGATCCCTTCTCGCTCCAGGCCTCGGCGTCGGATGGAACGGCGACGACGTCACTCAGTACGCAGCGCACCAGCAACCGGCAGGCGCGCGCCGACTACAACAACGTTCCGCAGGCGGTGACGGTGCAGGGCGCTCCCTCCTTCCTTGTGAAGATGGTGGACGCCCTTCCCGGGTTCATCCGGAACAGCGAGTTCGCCCGCTCGCTGCGCAGGTCCCGGCTCCGGCTGAACCCCGCGCAGCTGCGGGGGTCGCTCACCTACGTGGACAATCAGAGCACGCGATATGCATACCGGGTGCCGGTCGCGCTGGAATCCGACACAGCGCTGAAGGCGCTCGCGGGCGTCGTGCACACGCTGCGGGGGGATGCCGGCCTCGACCTTCGGCCGTTTCAGACCCTCACGCTGCGGGCGAACATGGCCACCACGCGGGACCTCCAGGACTACGGGGACTCGACGACGGTCGGCCGGCTGTTGCGCGCTCGCCGGCAGGACTTCCTCGGGTTGGGAGTCGGGTTCGAGCGCCAGCGGTCCTTCTCAACCGGGATCAGTGTGACCCCGGCGTTGACGAGCTGGTTCCGTCCCCGCTTCAGCTTCACGAGCGCGTTCACCCTCAATCGCGACCCCAACCAGCGCCTGCCCGTCCGCGAGATCGGGGATACCGCCGGCGCGTTTCGCACCCCAGAGACCATCAGCAACGCGCGGAGCCGTCAGATGGGCGCCACCATCGCGCCGGCGCGCCTGGTGAGCGGTGTGTTCGGCGATTCCAGTTTCATCGCCAGGATCTTCCGGGGACTCGAGCCGATCGACGTCTCGTTCACGCGAGACCTGCGCTCGTCGTTCGATCGCGTGCCCTTCGATCCGTCGTTCGACTTCCAACTCGGCTTTGGCAATATCGAGGAGTTCCGCACGCGGCGCGGCGTGCCCGCGACCTCCGCCGGCAAGGTGACGACGCGGAACGTCGGAGGCAGCGTCCGGTTTCCGCTGGGCCTGATGATGCGGCTGAGCTACCGGGACCAGGAGTCGTTCAACTGGTCGCTCCGCGCCGGTCGGGACGAACAGGCCGAGGTCGTCACCCGGTCCCAGGAATGGCCGGGTGCCTCCGTCGCGTGGACATGGAGTCCGCATGGCAAGCTGCGGCGCCTCCTGTCGGGCCTCAATGCGAGCGCCCGGTACTCCGCCTCCAACAGCGAGAACGTCCAGGCGGCGCTCGCCGGCGGCCAAGAAAGCCGGTCAGAGACGCAGGGACGCACGCTCTCCCCCGCGGTCACGGTGACGTGGGGCGGGGGGGTCGGCACGTCCCTGGGGTACAACAAGACCCGCACCGACGGGCTGACGTCGGGGAACATCAACCGGCGGGAGCAGCGCGACTGGAACGCCTCAGTGAACTTCTCATTCCGAACGCCGATCGTGCGGCTCCCGAATGAGGTTCGCACGACGGCCACGTACGGCCGGTCCACGGTGAGCGTGTGTCTGATCCAGGCGGGGACCGACGAGTGCGTGCCGATTTCCGAGAGCTATCGCAAGGTGATCGAGCTTCGGATGGACACGGGCGTCTCGGCCCAGCTTCGCGCCGGGGCGAACTTCAGCTATTCTCTCAACGCGCAGCGGCAAATCTCCAAGGAGACGTCCCAGATGATATTCTCTGTCTTTGCCGAGATCTTTCTCGTGTCCGGGCAGTTGCGATGAGCCGGCTCGTGACGCTCACGGTGCTCGCGGTGGCGTGCGCTGCCGGGGGGAAGACCGCCTTCGACGGGGAGACCGCCTACCGGTACGTGGAGGCGCAGGTGGCCTTCGGGCCGCGCATCCCGAATACCGAGGCGCATCGCCGGGCCGGCGACTGGATTCTGGCCCAACTCAAGCGCACCGCCGACTCGGTGGACGTGCAGGCGTTCGAGCACGTGACGGAATCGGGCGATACGCTGCGACTGCGGAACTTCATTGGCCATTTCCGGCCGGCGGCGACGGAGCGGATTTTGCTCCTGGCCCACTGGGATTCGCGGCCGCATGCCGACCAATCCCGCAACCTCGGCGACCAGCAGCGACCCGTGCCCGGGGCCAACGATGGCGCGTCCGGCGTCGCCGTCCTGTTGGGGGTCGCGGACGTGCTGGCGGCAACGCCGCCGGCGCGCGGGGTCGACCTCCTATTCGTCGACGGCGAGGACTACGGCGACTTCAACGGCCCCAACGGACAACTGGGCCCGGACGTGCTGCTCGGGTCCCGCCATTATGCGGACACCCTCGCGCCGGACCGGTTGCCGCTGTTCGCCGTGCTGTTCGACATGGTGGGGGACGCCGACCTACGGATCTTCCAGGAAGGCTACTCCGCCAGCCGAGCCCCCGAGGTTGTGCAGCGGGTCTGGGGGATCGCCCGCGACCTTGGATACGGCAACGTGTTCGAGCCGACGGTGCGCTACAATCTGTCCGACGATCATCTCCCGCTGCTCGACCGGGGCGTCCACGCCATCGACGTCATCGATTTCGACTATCCGCCGTGGCACACGGTGGACGATACGCCGGACAAGGTCAGCGCACGGAGTCTCGGGATCGTCGGAGACGTCGCCGTGCAGCTCGTCATGTAGCTGTGGGTTGCGGCCGAATCGCACCGCGTGCGGCGGCGTGGTGACGGCTTCGGCGCTCGCGAACGCTACCGTGACGGCATGCCCTCGACGGACGATCGCCGGGCGGCGTTGCTCCTGCTGGTCCTGGCCGGCGTTGGCGCGGTCGTCCGGCTCGTGGTGGGAGGAGGTGGGGCGCCCGGTGGCGTCGGTTTTCGGCCGGCGAACGACGCGCGACCTTCCCAGGACTCCGTGGTGGCGGTGGCCGAGCGGATCGCGCGCCCGCTGGCGGCCGGAGAGGTCGTCGACGTGGACCGGGCCCCGGTGGTCGAGCTCACCCGCCTGCCGCGGATCGGTGCGGGGCTTGCCGCCCGCATCGTCCACGACCGTGACGTCAACGGCCCGTTCGGGTCCCTCGAAGCCCTGGGACGGGTGCCGGGCGTCGGCCCGTCGGTCCTGGCCGCCATTCGGTCTCACGCCGCTTTCTCCGGCGTCCCAAGGGCGGTTCGGAAGCCGGTGGGTGGGCCGACGACACGCGTGGCGGTGAACCGCGCGACCGTGGACGAGCTGACCGCGCTGCCGGGCATCGGACCCCACTTGGCGGCTGCGATCGTGGCGGATCGGGCGCGCCGCGGGCCCTACCGGACCGCCAAGGACCTGCTCCGGGTCCGCGGGATTGGCCCGGTGCTGATTGAGCGGCTCAAGAGCCGTATCCTCGTACCTTGACAGCACCTAGGGCACCGGTACTTTAGCTGGTTGGGCTAACCTCGAGCCCTCATGCATTCTCTCTCGCGCGCTTTCCTCGGACGTCAGGACGGCTATGGCCACGGCTGCGGCTAGCACGGTTCGGCTCGGTGACCTCCTGATCAAGGAGGGGCTGATCACGCGCGAGCAGCTGGAACAAGGGTTGGTCGAGCAGAAGAACACCGGGATGCGTCTCGGGTACTGCCTCGTCAAGCTGGGGTTCCTGCAGGAGCTCGAGATCACGAAGGCCCTGGCCCGGCAGTTCCGGATGCCGGCCGTCGATCTGACCCGATTCGAGGTCGACCCCAAGATCATCAAGCTCATCCCCACCGACGTGGCCGTCCGCCACATGGTGCTCCCGCTCAAGCGGGAGGGACGCACGCTCACAGTCGCCGTGGCGGACCCCACGAATCTCGCGGTCGTCGACGATCTCAAGTTCATCACGCGCTACGACATCTTCCCGGTCATCGCGGGCGAATACACGTTGCGGGGGGCGATCGAGCGCTACTACGAGCAGACCGACGCCCAGCTCCAGACGCTCCTCAAGGACATGGAGGAAGAGGAAGATCTCGAGGTCATCGAGGAGAAAGAGGACGAGGCCGGTCCGCTCCAGATCGCCGACGACGCGCCGGTGGTGAAGCTCATCAACGGCATTCTCACCGACGCAGTGAAACGGGGCGCCAGCGACATCCACATCGAGCCGTTCGAGCACGAGATTCGCGTGCGGTATCGGATCGATGGAGCGCTGCTGGAGGTGATGAAGCCGCCCGCGAAACTGAAGGCGGCGCTCACGAGCCGCGTCAAGATCATGTCGAACCTCAATATTGCCGAGCGGCGTGTGCCGCAGGACGGGCGCATCAAGCTGAAGATGGGGAAGCGGGTGATCGACTTCCGCGTCTCCACGTTGCCGGTGATTTACGGCGAGAAGATCGTCCTACGAATTCTCGACAAGGGGAACCTGACCCTCGATCTGACCAAGTTCGGGTTCGAGCCCCAGGCCGAGAAAGATCTGATGCGCGCCATCCTGAACCCGTACGGCATGGTGCTCGTGACCGGCCCGACGGGTTCGGGGAAGACGACGACGCTCTACTCGGCCCTCCAACGCATCAACACGATCGAGGTGAACATCATGACCGCGGAGGATCCGGTGGAGTACAATCTCCACGGGATCAACCAGGTCCTGGTGCGCACCGAAATCGGGATGACCTTTGCGGCGGCGCTGAAGGCGTTCTTGCGCCAGGACCCAAACATCATCATGGTTGGAGAGATCCGGGACATCGAAACGGGCAGTATCGCCATCAAGGCGGCGCTCACGGGTCACCTGGTCCTGTCGACGCTGCATACGAACGACGCGCCGTCGACGGTCACCCGGATGATCGACATGGGGATTGAGCCGTTCAACGTGGCGAGCGCGGTCAACCTCATCGTGGCCCAGCGTCTCGTGCGCCGGATCTGCTCGAACTGCAAGGCGGCGTACGACCCGCCCCCGGAGGAGATCGCTGCGTTGGGACTGAAGCCGGCGGAGGCCAAGGGGCTGCAGTTCTTCAGAGGGTCGGGCTGCGACACGTGCAGCGGAACCGGGTACAAGGGTCGGGCCGGTCTGTACGAGGTCATGGCGTTGTCACCGGAGCTGCGTCGCCAGATCCTGCGGGGCGCGTCGACGGCGGAACTAACGGAGCAGGCCGTCAGCGAAGGGATGCTGACGTTGCGCATGGACGGGATCGTCAAGATCAAGAAGGGGATCACGACCCTCGAGGAAGTCGTGAAGGAGACGGCGGGGTAACGCATGACCAATCCAGGGGCAGCTGGCGCCACCGGGGTCAACCTCCGACAGCTGCTGGAGGAGATGATCGAGCGGGACGCGTCCGACCTGCACGTCACGGCCGGCGAGCGACCGAAGCTGCGCATCGACGGCGACATCACGAACTCGCGTACCGAGCACGTGTTGACGCCCAAGGACACGCTGCAGCTCGCGTACTCGGTCCTGACCGAAAACCAGAAGAAGCGCTTCGAAACGGAAGACGAGCTGGACTTCTCGTTCGGGATCCAGAACCTTGCGCGGTTCCGCGGGAACTGCTTCAAGC
>CAYWNR010000199.1:0-6755 GCA_964459705.1 uncultured Gemmatimonadaceae bacterium
GCGAGCCCGTTGAAGGCGCCGGGCAGAATCGAACTGCCGAATGGAGGTTTTGCAGACCTCTGCCTTACCACTTGGCTACGGCGCCGGGAGTCGTAAACTGGCCGGGGACCTCACCGTTCTCAAGCCCGCCTAGTACGCCTCGTCTCTGCCCCTCTGTTCCTCTGCTCGCCTCTTCCACCACGCGGCCGGCCTTACTGGCTCCCCGCCTCCGCCCGCATCGGGTGCTCCTCCAGCCAGTAGACCATCCACGACCGGATGCGCTCCATGCGATCCACCAGCAACCACGGCTCGCCCGTTCGCGAGAGCCCGTGCGACGAGCGCGGATAGCGCACGAACTCCACCGGGACCTGCATCTTCTTCAGCGCCATGAACCACTGCTCGCCGTCGCTGATCGGGACCCGGAAGTCGTTCTCGCTGTGGATGATCAGCGTCGCCGCTTTCACGTTCTTCACGTAATTGATCGGCGACAGGCGACGATACACCTCGGGCTGCTCGTACGGCGTGCCGCCGAACGCGTACTCGGTGAGCCCCTGCGCGTCCGAGTCGTAGTACCAGCTCTCCCAGCTCGTGATCGAGCGGCTCGTGGCCGCGGCAATGAACCGGTTGCTCGTGGCGCTGAGCCAGTTCGTCATGTAGCCGCCGTAGCTGCCGCCCGCCACGCCCAGACGCGCGCCGTCGATGGCGGGGTACTTCGCGAGCGCGGCGTCCACGCCGCGTAGATAGTCGGCCGAATCCACGATGCCCCACGCACCCTGGGTCGCCCACTCGTACTTCTGCCCGTAACCCGTCGATCCGCGAGGGTTCGTGTAGAGCACGAACATGCCCGCCGCCGACAACACGTGGAATTGCTGATAGAACGTGTTGCCGTATGCGCCGTACGGGCCGCCGTGGATCTGGAGCACCATCGGGTACTTCTTGGCAGGGTCGTAGCCAACGGGCTTGATCACCCACCCCTCGATCTCCGTCCCGTCGCCGACGCGCCACGTCAGCCGCTCGGCTGGCATCCGCACCGTCTCGGCGACCCACGCGTCGTTGAACGACGTCACGCGCGCTGCGTTCTTCCCATCCCACCCGGCCACGAACACCTCGACCGGCGTCACCGCGTCCGTGGACGTGTAGGCAAGCACCTTCCCGTCTCCGCTCCACGAGACGCCGCGCACCTGCCGGTCGCCGGTCGTCACCTGACGTACCGGGCCTCCGCGTGCCGGAACCTCGAACACCTGCGCGTTCCCGCCGATGCCTGCGTTCCATCGGAGCGATCGCCCGTCGGGCGACCATTCGGGGCTCCCCGGAATGAGATCCCAGTCGGCCGTGAGATTCCGCGGCGCGCCGGCGAACGCGCCGTCACTCCCCAAGGCCACCACCATGATCTCGGGCTGGCTGCCACGCGCCTCCGTGAACGAGTACGCCATCCACTTGCCGTCGGGAGAGACGGCGGGACTCGATTCCGACCCCGGGTTCTTCGTCAGGACGCGCGGCTCACCGCCCTCGCGCGCGACCGCGTAGATCTCCTGCGTACTTTCGTGGTTGTACTCGTTGTCCTGCTCGGGATTCCCCGTCACGTAGATCGTGCGGCTGTCCGCCGACCACGCCAGGCCGCCGCCGCCGAATCCTCCACCACCGACGTCGAACGGCAGATCGGTGAGCTGCGTCGGCTCACCGCCGGTGGCCGCAACGACGAACAGCTCATTCTTCTTCCGGATCGACGGATCCGGCAGGAGCGTCAGCGTGCCATCCCGCTTGTAGCGCATGGACGTGATCACGCGCCCGTCAAACCGCTTCGCGTCCAGCGTATGACTGATCGCGCTCGGCGAGATCCATCCGTCTCTCTGCCCCTCTGCCCCTCTGCTCCTCGAGGGAGATTCGCCTTCCCCGTCTCGAGGCGCCCGCGTAAACGCAATCCACTTCCCATCCGGCGACCATGCCGGCGTCCCCTCGACACCGGCAATGTGATAGGCCTCGCCACCGGGCGCGGTCACGCGCACGAACCACACGGCGTTGCGGTCGTCCCCTCGGCGCGAGCTGAACGCGAGCACGGAGCCGTCCGGGGACCACCGCGGGCCCGATGACTCTTCGGTGGGATCGGTGAACCGGAAGGGCGCGCCGGCGGGGCGACCGCTCGCGAGACGCCCCAGCCAGATCTCTCGGTGCCGCGTGTTCTTCGCCTCGACCACCGTCGTGACCGTGAAGGCGACGTACTCGCCGGTGGGCGATACCTGGACGTCACCCACGAATGTCATGCGGTAGTAGTCCTGCGGCAGGACCCCGCGTGTTTGGCCAACCGCCGTGCCGACGCCTGCGAGGCCGAGAACGAGAAGAACGACAGTGCGCATTGGCCGCTGCTCCGAGAGGGTTACGAGGTGCGAAGCTAGCCGTTCGCGCCGCGTCTCGACATCCCTCCACCTGTGGCCAATGTGCCATAGATCACGCTTTGGGGGGCTGCCAGCCACATCTGGGCTAGATCATTAAGTCGTTATATGACAATGAGATAAGAGCTTGGGAGGACGTGGACCCCTGGCGTAGCGCTTGCGTGAGCGCAGATTGTCCAGCCCCGTTTCCACTTCACTGTTTCCGGAGGTTTACCGCATGTCCCGTTTTCACCGGCCGACCTTTGCGGCCCTCACCGTGATCTTCGCTTTCGGCGTGCTGATGGCGAAGCCGGCGACGGCGCAGACGACGGCCTCGGCGTCCGTCCAAGCCATCGCCTTGGTGTCGGGCGTCGCGCCCATCACGGCAGCCGGCGTGAACGACCTGAGCTTCGGCACGGTCTTCGCCGGAACGCCATCCACACCTGCCGATCCCGCGAGCCAGGCGGGGCGGTTCAACATCGGTGGAGAGCCCAGTGCAGGCGTCACGGTGAGTTTCACGTTGCCCGTCCAGCTCACTGGGCCTGGTGGCAACATCCCGATCTCCTTCGGGACCGCGGATGGCCTCATCTGGGCCCCGTTCCCGACGACGTTTTCGACGTTTGACCCCAACGTGCCGCTTGTGAGCGCGTTGGACGGATCAGGCGCCTTGACGGTCGGGGTCACCGGCACGGTGTCGCCGCCCGCTGGGACCACCACCGGCACGTACACCGGGACGATCACGCTCACGGTGTCGTACCTGTAACCCGGCTGATCGGCCGTGGCACCATGACGTAGGCCTGTCCGGCCGGCGTCCGCCCACGGGCGGCCGCCGGCCGTGGCGCCGGTCGGGCGACGTCGGGGCACGGAAGACCGATGCGATACACGCCGACAGCCGCGTTGCGAATTGCGGTCGCTCTGGGATGCATCCCGGCTGGTTCGGCACGCGCGCAGGATGCGACGAACGTCATCGGGCCAACGCACCACCCAAAGCCCTTCGTCGCGATCGCACACCGGGACCTCACGTTCGGCGAGGTGCTGGCCGGCGTTCCGGCAACGATCCGCAGTGACGACCCCCGGCAGGCCGCGTTGTTCGAGGTGCAGGGCGAAGCGGGCGGAGCTGTTCGCATCGAGTTCCTGCTGCCGTCCGCGCTCACGTCCTCCTCCGGCGCAGAGCTCGCCCTGACGTTCCGACCCGGAGATGGACAAGCGGATTTCAGTCGCGGGCGGTTTCGCGGGATTCACTTCGATCCGCGCTCGCCGCTGATCGCGTCGTTGGGACCCAACGGCAAGCTGTATGTCAAGCTAGGGGGAACCGTGCTTCCGACCATCAGCCAGCCTGGCGGCATGTACGCCGCCACCGTCTCCATCACCGTCTTCAATCTGGGGACCTGATGACGGCACCCCGACGGGATCCGCGCTGGCTCGTGCTCCTCGCAGCGATGGCCGCGCTACTGATACCGGCGGTCATCGAGGCGGTCTATGTGTCGCCCACCGCCGTGTTCATGGATGACCATCACCGCAACGCGCAGGTGACGCTGGGGAACTCCAGCGATGTGGCGGAAGAAGTGACGGTCGAAGCCAGATTCGGCTTTCTCGACACCGATTCCGCGGGCACGCCGTTCGTGCGCCTGATCGACGACCCCCCACCGCAGTTTCCGTCAGCGGTCGACTGGCTGCGCTTGTTTCCCATCCGGCTCCGCCTCCAACCGGGTGACCGGCAGGTGCTCCGCGTGCTGGCCCGTCCTCCGGACGATCTCCCAGATGGCGAGTACTGGTCCCGGTTGATCGTCACGGCCCGACGGGCCCCGACCGAGGTGGCGGGCGCGGACACGACATTGCGCGTCGGCCTCAACCTCGAGATCCGATTGATCACCTCGATCAGCTATCGCAAGGGGAACGTCAACACGAGCGTCACGATTCGCGATCTCGCGGCGCATGCGGAGGGAGATTCCCTGACGGTCCTCGTCGGGACGGACCGAGGGGGGAACGCGGCATACCTCGGTACCGCGTATTTCGCGGTCGTGAACGGCAGCGGTGAGACGGTGCGCGACTGGTCCACGCCGGTTGCCGTCTACTACCCGATTCACCGCCGCTTCGTCTTTCCGCTGGATTCCCTGCCCGCCGGTGATTACCGCGTCCGGGTCCGGCTCGAAACCACGCGTCCCGACCTGCCGGAAGATCAAGTGCTCCCGGCGGCGCCGGTGGCCGATTCGGTCGCCATCACGATCGGCTGACGGCTGAGGCAATGGTGCGCATCCGCCCGGACCGGTTCGCGGTCACCCTGCGTCGGAGTATCGGTATCGCGCTCGTCGCGGGGCTGTTGAGCGTTCGTCCGAGCGGGCCCGCGGCAGCCCAGGAAGACACCGTCCTCACTGAAGCGGTCATCCAACTCACCATCGATCGCGGCCCGTCCGAAGTCGTTCCCGCGCTGGTGTACGACGGAACGCTGCTCCTCACGTTGCGGCGTTTCCTGGAACTCACCGAGATCCGCGTGCGCGCGTTCGTCCCGCAAGACACCGTCGTGGTCCTGCTGGAGCCTCAAAGCACGCCCGTCCGCTTCGATCCACCCCACGGACAACTCACGATCGGGGACAGCGTCCTTCCCCTGCGACCGAGTGACGCCGTCTGGTCGGACGGCGACCTGTTCGTCGCCACCGCCATTCTCGAGCGCGTCTTCGGCGTCGGGATTCGCGTGGAATGGACGGCCCTGACGGCGTTCGTGGGACAGACCGCCGGCCTTCCCGTGGTGCGGCGGGAACGTCGCGAGCGGCAGCAGGCGCTCCTCGAGCGGGGCCGACCGACCGTGCAGGCACTCGACCTGAGTCCGCCGGATCGGGTGGCTGGGGGCGCCCTGCTCGATTGGTCGGTCACAGCCACCACCCGCGATGTCTACGCGCTCAATCTCGGCCTCGGCGCGAAGTTGCTTGGCGGCAGCCTCGAGCTGCGTCCTCAGCTGTGGGGAATCCAAGGAGGAACCGGGGGCGAGTTCCGCGGGTCGTGGAGCCGCGCCTGGCCTGAACAACAGTGGCTGCGGCAGGTTCGCGTGGGTGACGTGCAATCCGGCGGGCGGCGCGCGTACCTGCTGCGTGGCGTCGTCGTGACGAACGCGCCGTTCCTTCGTTCCACCGAGTTCGACGTGCAGGACCTCCAGGGAAGCCTCGCGGCCGGATGGGAAGCGGAGCTCTACGAGCGCGGACGGCTGCTGGCCTATGCCGAGCCGGGCGCCGGCGGCGCGTTCAGCATGCCGCTTCAGCTGCGCTATGGCCAGAATCCCTACGATCTCGTCCTCTACGGCCCGGGCGGCGAGGTGGTGCGCCAAACGCGGACGATCCGCGTGCCCTTTAGTCGGCTCCCCGGCGGGCGCTTCGAATACGCGGTGGGGGGCGGAGCGTGTGACGTCGAGCCCTGCGACGGCGTCTTGACCATGGACGCCCGGTATGGACTGACGCCCCGCATCACCGTGCAGGGCGGCACGGACCTGGTGTTCGGCCTCAACGACCAGACGCTGTGGCAACCATACGCTCTGGCGTCGGCGGCCGTGCTACCGTCCCTCAGCGTCACGGGCGAGGCCGTGGCCAACGGCCACGTGCGCGGCTCGTTCGCCCTGGAGCCGACACCCGACTTTCAACTCTCCTTCGGCCATACCGCCTTTGCGTCGGGCGGGCAGCAGCTCACGACGGCGCTGATCGAGCGGCACCGAACGGACGGGTCACTGTTCTGGCGGCCGGGCGCCATGCGCGGCACGCTGTTCTTCCAGGCGACGGGCGCCCGGTCCACGGGACCAGAGTACAAACGGAGTCTGCTCCAAGCGTCGGCGACGACCCGGCTGGGCCCCCTGCGCTACTCGGTCGGCGGGCGGTACGACCAGTCCGGTCGCGGTGACAGCACCACGTTCGAGCGGTTCGCGATGGACTTCGGCGTGGACGGCGTGCTCAACGCGCCGCTCCCCTGGTTGCAGGGGGCCACCGCGCGCGGTTTGCTCAGCATCGAGCCGGCCAACGGGCTCGCGTCCCTTGGCGGCAGCATCGGGCGCCGACTCATGCGGCTGCTCCGCGCTGATGTCGGGATCGGGTGGTTCCGCGGGGCGGGGCTCACGCTCGACGTCACGCTGACCACCGCCATGCCCGGACCCCGCGCCACGGTGCGCAACCGGTTGAGCGAGGGGGGCAGCGACGCCATCATGTACGCCAACGGCTCGGTGGCGTGGGATCCCGGCTCGCACGTGGTTCAGTGGAGCGACGGCGGCGACCTGGGGCGCGCCGGCGTCACGGGTATTCTATACCTCGATGAGAACGCCAACGGGAGGCGCGACGCGGGCGAACCAGGGCTCCAGGGTATTCCCGTGACTATTGGCGGATGGTCCGACGTGACCGACGCCACCGGCCGATTCTCCGCCTGGGACCTGTT